>NZ_JAAKGQ010000046.1:0-30179 GCF_011043515.1 Sphingobacterium sp. SGL-16
AACTACCTTACGGCAGCTTTTTTAATATTTTTACTTTGCAAATTTTCTAAACTTACCAAAAACTCCCAGAGGCAATTTTGGTCCTGCAGTCGCTTGCAGATATAATTCTCCAATTTCTAAGTTTTCAACTTGTGGGAATGAAGTTTTTATCAAGTTCTCTACAATAACTGATGAGAAACCTAATGAATAGGTATTTAAAATCAAGAAATGTTCTTTTGGATCTAATAACTGAACTACATCTTGCATCATTTCCATGATATGATCTTCCAACTTCCACTTCTCTCCTTTCGGTCCGTGCCCATAAGCTGGAGGATCCAAGATAATACCGTTATATTTATTCCCGCGTTTCAATTCGCGTTTCACAAATTTCAAAGCATCTTCTACTACCCAACGAACATCCGTTAAGCCAGAAAGCTCTTGATTTTCGTTTGCCCACGTTACAACCTGTTTGATAGAATCAACGTGTGTCGCATCAGCACCCGCAGCACGCGCAATCATTGTCGCCCCACCTGTGTAAGCGAAAAGGTTTAAGAACTTCGGATTAGGCGTTTTCATCGAGCGAACCGACTCGGAGATATAATCCCAGTTAACAGCTTGCTCAGGGAAAATTCCCACATGCTTAAATGAAGTCAATCCCAAGCGAAATTTAATTGCTACATCGTTATTCTTATATTCAATGTGCCAACGATCCGCAGTTTTCGGATTTTTCTTCATCCATTCGCCACTTGTAGCCGAACGGCCTTTGAATTTAATATGATAACGTTTATTCCATTCTCCGTCACTTAAAGCTTTTGGCCATACGGCCTGCGGCTCTGGACGAATCAAGATTAAATCACCAAAACGTTCTAATTTCTCGAAGTCACCACAGTCGATTAATTCGTAATCTTTCCAATGTTGCGGTGTAAGTAGTTGGATATTTGTTGGAGTAGACAATGTGCTATTCGTTTAATTTTTTGCAAAGGTACGGAAAATAGGCAAATTATTTCATCGTAGCTTTCGCTGCTTTCATCAAAGGACTTGCAAATACAAAATCATTTAACTCTTGTACATCCGAATGCAGCATATCTTGATTTGAACCTTCCCAAAATTTCTGACCTTTATGCAAAAACATAATATACTCTCCAATTCCCCTCACCGAGTTCATATCATGTGTTACTACCACCGTTGTACATTCGTATTCTTGTGTCAATTCTAAAATCAATTCATCAATCAGAATGGAAGTAGCAGGATCTAAACCGGAGTTTGGTTCATCGCAAAACAAATATTTAGGACTCATCGCAATAGCGCGAGCTATACCAACTCTTTTTTTCATACCCCCGGAGAGTTCTGAAGGATAAAGTTTATTGGTATTCATCAAATTCACACGCTCCAAACAGAAGTTTGCGCGATCACGTTTCTCCGATTTGCTCATTTTAGTAAACATATCCAAGGTGAATATGATATTCTGCTCGACAGTCATCGAATCGAATAAGGCAGAATTTTGAAACAGCATTCCTATTTCTTTCCGAATAGGAACTTTCTCTTCAAAATCCATAGCCGTAAATTCCTGTTTATTGAAAAAAACACGACCTTGCTCGGGCCTATGCAATCCTACAATGCATTTCAATAAGGTACTTTTTCCGGACCCCGAACCTCCGATTATCAGAGAGACTTTCCCTGGTTCAAAAATCGCATCAATTCCTGTTAATACTTTTTTATCCCCAAAAGATTTATGTATGTCTTGAACTTCTATCATTGTAATCTTTTATAACATCAATGCCGTAATGATATAATCACTAGCCAAAATCGTAATACAACCCACCACTACTGCACGTGTACCAGCCTGACCAACTTCTAACGCACCACCTCGTACATGAAATCCTTTGTAAGCAGGCACTGTTGTAATGATAAATCCATATACAAAAGCTTTCACCATGGCTACCGCAACAGTCAGTCCATTGAATCCACCTTGTATTCCTTGTACATATTCATTGGATGTCACAGCTCCAGTCAATACCCCGCCTAACAAACCTCCAACTAAAGCGCATACTATCGCAATAATAACCAAAACAGGTACCATAATAATACCAGCCAACAGTTTTGGTAAAATCAAGTATCCTGCAGCATTGATTCCCATAATTTCTAAAGCGTCAATCTGTTCGGTAACACGCATGGAACCAATTTGCGATGAAATCGAAGATCCAACCTTACCCATTAATACTAATGCAGAAATTGTCGGTCCTAATTCCAGAATATTAGAGTCACGGTTGATTTGACCAATAACTGAACGCGGGATAAAATCAGAATTTAATTGGAAGGCAATCTGCATCGTCATTACAGCCCCAATAAATGTGGAAATGATTATGATTAATCCTAATGATCCCACACCTATCTCACTCATTTCATGCAACATCTCTTTCCAATATACTCGCCATTTTTCAGGTCTTTTGAAAACCTTTTTCAGCAAGAGTATATATTCACCAAAATAATAGAATATCATATGTGTATTGTACGGTTTATGCTAAAATACATATTATATACATATAACCCATAAAATTTGCTTTTGTTTAAAATTCAATAAACATCTACCAATTCACCGAAAGTTTTCCTTTCTTTACCGAAAATAGTTACCAAACATTAAACTACCTTCTTACATTCGTGACATATTACAGAGAATGTATATATTTATAAGAATATGAAGAGTAAAATTTCAACAGGTATTTGGCTTGTATTTTTTGGGTTGATCGCCTTATTGGATAATTTCAATATTATTGATTTCAATTTCTATGCAATCACAAGATATTGGCCATTGCTTATTGTCTCGCTAGGTATCAATTTGATATTTCAATATAAAAATTATGGCACAGCAGTAATTATAGGAGTAAATGTGGCGCTATGTGTATTTTTAGCTTTTGTAGGATTTACTTCCCAAGAGAAATTCAATTGGATGGGAAAAGTAGTCTATAATAGTACTAAGCTAGACACCACCAATGCCAAAAGTGTGGTACATGTTCCTTTCTCAGATGCATTTAACAATCCCGAATTTGTTTTCAATATTGGTGCTGCAACAGTAAAAGTAGACAGCAATACAACGCATTTGATGGAAGCAAAATCCGATAATAAAAACTTGAGCTTCCAATTGGAAACACAAAAAAATGACATTGAACTAAACGCTGTTATTAGTGATAAAAATGCAAAAGATCATTTGGTATTCTTAGCTTTGAATACCACACCGACTTGGGATTTAACATTCAATATCGGTGCTGCGAGATTTGATGCGGATTTTTCAACACATAAGTTTTCAAGATTAGAAATTAATTCAGGTGCAGCCGCGGTGAATTTCAAATTAGGACAGCCCGCCGTAGAAGAAACTGAAATAGAAATTAACACGGCAGCTTCTTCTTGTAAGATTACCTTGCCAAAAGATGCTGCATGCGCTATTGAAATGACCACCATTTTCTCCAGCAATAAATTGGAGGGTTTTACGAAGAAAGATGGTATTTGGCAAACAGACAATTACGAAGCAGCTGCAAAAAAATACGTTATCAATTTGAATGGTGCTGCGAATTCTCTTAAGATAGATAGATATTAAATCTATAAATAGCTACCTTTGTACCGAAATGGAAACACAACATAGTTTGATATTACCAGGTAGTTATTGCAACTCCAAATTAACATATTCTCGATTTAAAACTCGTGAAATTCAAATTGGTCATCTTGCCATGGGTGGAAATAATCCCATCCGCATTCAAAGCATGACCACTATCGATACGATGGATACTTTAGGTTCTGTCGAACAGACCATTCGCATGGTAGATGCGGGTTGCGAAATTGTACGCATTACCGCGCCCAGTATCAAAGAAGCCGAAAACTTAGGAAATATTAAGAGAGAACTTTGTGCTAGAGGTTACGATGTACCATTGGTGGCGGATATCCATTTCACACCTAATGCTGCAGAAGTAGCTGCACGTATCGTTGAAAAAGTACGTGTCAATCCAGGTAATTACGCCGATAAAAAGAAATTTGACCAAATAGATTATACCGATGCGGCTTATCAAGCCGAATTAGATCGTATTTATAAAAAATTCGCTCCGCTGGTTGGCATTTGTAAAGAATACGGCACAGCTATGCGTATTGGTACCAACCACGGTTCTCTTTCAGACCGCATCATGAGCCGTTATGGCGATACACCTGAAGGTATGGTCGAATCTGCAATGGAATTTATCCGTATTTGCGAGGATTTAAACTTCTACAACTTGTGTGTGTCGATGAAATCCTCGAATCCACAAGTAATGGTTCAAGCTTACCGACTTTTGGTTGAAAGAATGGTAGCAGAAAACATGAATTACCCACTTCATCTTGGTGTTACAGAAGCTGGTGATGGTGAAGATGGTCGTATCAAATCTGCTGTGGGTATCGGAACCTTGCTAGAAGATGGTTTAGGAGATACTGTTCGCGTGTCTTTGACAGAAGAACCCGAAAAAGAAGCTCCTGTAGCTATAGCTTTAGTAAATCGCTACAGCAAAAGAAAAGCAGCACTTGAAAATATCCCACAACGTGAAATCTTGACGCTGGCTGAAGTTTCAAAAACTCAACCTTACCATTCAAAAGAAGTCAATACATTCGTAGGAGGATCACTTGTTCCACGTGTAATCATCGATATTTCAGCAAAAAACTTAAAAGATCCTTTTATTCTTTCTGAAGTGGGTTACAAATATGACGCGATCAACGACAAGTATCATATGGGTGATCAGTCCGTGGATTTTGTGTACTTAGCTGATGAATTGCCTTCATTTACGATGCCTGGCAATTTAAAACAACTGTACAATTACAATACTTGGCTTGGACTGACAAATAAAGCTAATATACATCCCGTATATTCCTTAGAGGAATTTAATCAGGCGCTAACAAAAGACCCAGTATTGAATTTGGTACGTATTTCAAACGATGATTTAGCAAGTGAAGAATTCAATAATCTACAATTGGATCACACTGTAGTCTTTTTGTTAGAAACTACACATATCCATGGAATGGCGGATCAACGCCAATTCTTTGCCAATATACAAGAGATTGGACTTAATAATCCGGTAATTATTCGTCGCAGCTATGCTCCTGAAGATTTTGCAGGCCCTGTAGGAGACATTATGAATCCTGAAGAGCCAATTTCTAAAATTCAATTGTATGCCGCTACAGATTTAGGGGCTTTATTGATTGATGGTTTGGGGTCAGGAATTTGGATTGATTCGCCTGCGACTCCTACAGATAAATTAGCATCGGTTTCTTTTGGAATATTGCAGGCTACTCGTTCGCGTATTTCCAAAACAGAATATATCTCCTGTCCTAGCTGCGGTCGTACATTATTCGACTTGCAGGAGACGACCCAAATGATTCGCTCGCGTACAAACCATCTTAAAGGTTTAAAAATCGGTATAATGGGATGTATTGTAAATGGTCCTGGAGAAATGGCTGATGCGGATTACGGTTATGTAGGTGCTGGTCCAGACAAAATCACTTTATACCGCGGTCAAGAGGTCGTGAAAAGAAATGTATCTTCAGCACACGCATTAGATGAACTGATTAATATCATCAAATCAGACGGACTTTGGGTAGAAGAAAGTTAATCTTCATTTCCATAAACTTATTTCAAAGCCTTTAGTGTTGATACTTAAGGCTTTTGTTTTTTTTATTTGTATATTTAAGTTTAAGGTAACCAAAATAAACTTTATGAAAAAACTCATCTTTCTATGCACTTTGCTGGTTAGCAGTCTTTCACATGCCCAGAAATTTGAAGCCAATTGGGAATCACTGAATAAAAGAGGGATTCCAGAATGGTTTAATCAAGATAAATTCGGAATTTTCATCCATTGGGGAGTATACGCGGTACCCGCATATGCGCCCGTAATTCCTAATAATGGACTGAGTTATTCAGAATGGTATTGGAATAGGATTAGTTACAAAGAGAAGTCTTTTTGGGAATTTCACACCCAAAATTTCGGTGAAAACTTTTCTTATTTTCAATTCGACCCGTTATTCAAAGCAGAATTATACAATCCAACGCAATGGGCTGAAGTATTCAAAAATTCAGGAGCAAAATATGTGGTATTGACATCCAAGCATCATGATGGTTATGCATTATAGGATAGTCCAGAAGCTGATCGCAGCTGGGAAAGACCGTGGAATGCGGTTTCTGGGACCCCAAAACGTGATTTACTTGGTGACTTAACAACTGCTGTACGAGATGCAGGCTTGAAGATGGGCTACTATTATTCACTTTATGAATGGTACAATCCGCTATGGCAGTCCGATAAAAATAAATATATAAACGAGCATATGCTTCCTCAATTGAAAGATTTGGTAAACAAACACAAACCTTCAATTATTTTTTCGGATGGTGAATGGGATTTATCCGATACCACATGGCAAAGTAAAGAATTTTTGGCTTGGCTTTTTAATGATTCACTCGTAGCTAAAGATGTAGTTGTAAATGATCGTTGGGGTAAAAATACACGGGAAACTAATCATGGAGCCACCTATACGACATCCGAATATGGTAGCGGCATGAGTGCCGACATTGTATGGGAAGAAAGTCAAGGTATAGGACACTCTTACGGTTATAATCGCAATGAAAATATCCACGATTACAAAACTTCAAAAGAACTGTTGTTATTACTTATCGATATCGTCGCTCGTGGTGGAAATTTACTACTGGACATTGGTCCTACTGCCGATGGAAGAATTCCAGTTATTATGCAAGAGAGACTTACAGAAATGGGTGAATGGCTTAAAGTAAATGGAGAAGCAATTTACGGTACTAAAGCTGTTAAAAATCCGTACCAATGGAGTTCGACAAACATTCCCAAGAAAGATGATAAAAGCTATATGGCGGGATACAATGCTGCAAAACTCGTCGAACCAAAAGCTGATGTAGCGCATGTGGAACTATTTTTCACCAAAAAAGATAAAGATTTTTATGCATTTCTACCAAAGTACCAGTCAAAGATTGTTCTGAAAAATTATAATATCAAGTCTAATACAGCTGTATCAATATTAGGTTCATCAAAAGTTTTAAAAGCTAAAAATGTCGGAAAGAATTGTGAAGTCGATTTATCAGGCTTTATTCCCGGAGAAATCCCAGGAGAATTACTGGTTTTAAAATTTACGAATATGTTGTAATTCTTGATTGCACCTTTATTTCTAAAAGGACTTGTAAACCAATTACTAGTCCTTTTTTAATATAAATCTATTTCTTCCATCTCGAATAATCCACTTTAAATAATCTTCGATGCAGGTGGGTACGCAAATAGATATAAAAGCCAAGAGAAATTATCACTCCAATACTTCCCATAATATACAAGGCATTTTTAAGTCCTACAGCTTCCGCTAGGGCGCCAGTAATCAAACTACCAACAGGGAATATACCTTGGAAGGACATAACGTAGTACGACATAATACGTGCTCTATAAGAAGACATGGAATGGGTTTGGATATACGTATTGATACTTGAATTTTGCATCATCATAGCAAAGGAAACAGCCACTGTAAAGAAAATCGCAGAAGGTAGGTAATTTGCATAAGCCAACAGCAATATAGAAATCCCCATTGTCAGGGCTGAGAACATGACACGATAACGCAAATTCTCACCCGTTTTGAGACTTGCCATACGGATAGCGCCAATCATGGCTCCCAACCCCGCTGCTGATTCAAACCAGGAAAAGGTGGTTTCATCGCCATTAAACAAATCTCGCGCTACTGCGGGTAACAACGATGTATAGGGTATCACAAACAAACTAGAGAACGTCATAATTACAATCAAGGAAGCCAAGTGTGGCGATCTTCTGAGATAATCAAAACCATCAATCAAACCTTGCCACGTGGAACGTCCTTTCACTGTTGCAATTGGCTTTTCAATGACTTTCATTAAAGATAGCGTTGTAAGCACAGGAATAAAGCTTAGGAAGTTCATCAGAAAACAGACAAACTCTCCATAAGTACTAAGTAACACCCCTCCAATAGCTGGTCCGACCATACGTGCCGCATTGAAAACAGAAGAGTTCAACGCGATTGCATTGGGTAAATCTTTTCGATTATCCACCAATGAGGACAATAAAGCTTGCCTTCCTAACACATCAAAAGCATTTATCACACCTTGCACAAACCCCAGAATACAAAGCCATGTAACCGATTCCCAACCTAGAAAAACCACCAAGGTCAGAATACCTGCCTGAATCATTAGCAAAATCTGCGTCCAAACAACGAGCTTATATTTAGATCTTCCATCGACGAAAGAACCAATAAAGGGTGACAAAAATAATGAAGGAGAAAGCGAAATAAAGGATACAAATCCCAACCAAAATACAGAGTCTGTTAACTCATATACAAGCCAACTAATGGCTATGCGTTGCATCCATGTACCCAGCAATGATAGGGACTGTCCTATCGTGTGCAACCTAAAATTTCGGTAGTGCAACGATCTGAAAATTTCCATGTGGGCAATATAGCGTTTAATATGAATAAATAACTACCTTTGTAACAGCTAAAATTATAGATAGTTTTAAATATTATTAAAATACAACAAACTTAAACATGAAGTTTTTTATTGACACAGCCAATTTAGATCAAATTAAAGAGGCTCAAGATTTAGGCGTATTAGACGGCGTAACTACCAACCCAAGTTTAATGGCCAAAGAAGGTATTAGTGGTGAAGAAAACGTAATCAATCACTACAAGGCAATCTGCGCTATCGTGGATGGCGATGTAAGTGCTGAAGTAATCGCTACTGACTATGAAAACATGATCAAAGAAGGGGAAGCACTAGCGGCATTAGATCCAAAGATCGTCGTTAAAATCCCAATGATCAAAGATGGTGTTAAAGCAATCAAATATTTTAGCCAAAAAGGAATCAAAACGAACTGCACGTTGGTATTCTCAGCTGGTCAAGCTTTATTAGCTGCTAAAGCTGGAGCTACATATGTATCACCTTTCGTAGGTCGTTTGGATGACATTTCTGTAGACGGTTTAGGCTTAATCGAGGAGATTCGTTTGATCTATGATAACTACGGTTTCAAGACTCAAATCTTAGCTGCTTCTGTACGTCACAGCGCACACTTATTAGGTTGTGCTAAGATTGGTGCAGATGTAATGACGGGTCCTTTATCAGCTATCACAGCCTTATTAAAACACCCATTAACAGATAGCGGTCTTGCTCAATTTTTGGCTGATCACGCTAAAGCTGCAGGCAAATAATCAAGCTCTATATACAGCATACAAAAGCCTCTCAGACCACCCGTCTGAGAGGCTTTCTTTTACCAGCATAAATTCGTAATTTTACCTATATGAAAACAACACAACACGAAGCGCATACACATGATCATACTACGGATTTTAATCAACTTTTGAAGTCTAATGGACTTAAAGTAACTAAGCCGCGCCTTCGTGTATTGGAAGTTATTTCTGACAAAAAGACAGCTATCACCCAACCGGAATTGGAGAGAGTTTTCGGTGCTGAAATTGACCGAGTGACGCTGTATAGAATCTTAGCTTCTTTTGAAGACAAGGGAATTTTACATAAGATTTTCGATTTAAACGGAACAGCTACTTATGCAATTTGTTCGACCAAATGTAGTGCCGACCACCACCACGACCAACATGTACACTTTATCTGCTCGGTTTGCAATAGCGTATATTGCCTAGATGAAATCTCCGTACCTAAGATCAATATTCCGGCAAACTTTTCCTTGCATGCGATTGCTATCAACGCAGTCGGAATTTGTGAGGTATGCCAAGCTCAACAGGATTAATCGACCTCTTTCACACTATTATCTGAAATAATCTTCTTTGCATTTTACATGTAGAAGAAGGATTGTTTTTGGTATTTTTTGCACAATTTTTGACCTCATCTTTATATAAAAAATTTTAGCTTTTAAAGGTATAAATATCTATAATAAAATAACTTATACATGCTAAAATAACAATTTTATAAAATTAAAATTTAAATAAAACTATACCCTTAACCAACTTTCCTTCTCAAACCACTTAAAAACAAAGGTTTATGAAATACGATTTTAGTAAAATTAACAAATTAAAGGCTAATATTCAACAACATACTATTGCTAAAATAAACCATAAAATAACTTAAAATATATTTAAAGATTTCTTAACCTCTATACCTTGTAATCATTCATTAACTCTGGCAGTATTGTTGTATATTAGTATATTATTTCAAGGCAGCGTTGTGCTAAGCACTTCTCTTCTCCCCTGCCCTGATTAGATATTATAAAACACATAAAATACAATCGACTCATATGAAGAGCAAAAAAGAGAATCCGTATAAAGAGGTATTAACGCAACTCGTCATAGATGTTTTTGAAAAGAACGGCAACCAGCTGATGAACTACAAACAAGTAGCCTCAAAACTTAACATCACCGATACAGATTCCAAAATAACTATTGCAGATATTCTAAGTGACGCGTCCAAGCAAGGTCACTTCCAACAACCCGAAAGAGGCAAGTTTAAACTTCGCCAATTGAAAGTATATGTAACCGGAACTGTCGATATGACAGCAGATGGTTCAGCCTATATCGTACCCGAAGATGAATTGGAAAATGACATTTTCGTAGCCCCTCGAAAACTTAGACAAGCACTAGATGGAGACACCGTAAAAGTGCACGTCTACGAACGTAAAAAAGGTAAGAAGAGAGAAGGTGAAATCATCGAAATTCTACAACGTGCAAAGACGGATTTTACAGGAACCATCGACATCTCCAAGAGCTATGCATTCTTCCTTCCTGACGATAGAAAAATGCTACACGATATCTTCATCCCTTTGGACAATTTGAATGGTGCCAAGGACGGAGAAAAGGTAGTCGTATCAATTATGGAGTGGCCAGCGAACGCCAAAAATCCCATAGGAAAAGTAAAGAGTGTATTGGGTAAAAAAGGAGAAAACAATACCGAGATGAATGCCATTCTCGCTGACTTTGGCTTCCCTTTGGAATTCCCGAAAGAAGTAGAAAAAGCTGCAGCAGATATTTCGGATAAAATCAGTGAGGAGGAAATTTCATTACGTCGTGATTTTAGAAATGTGCTTACTTTCACGATCGATCCTTTCGACGCAAAAGATTTTGATGACGCCATTTCTTTCCAAATTCTAGAGAATGGAAATTATGAAATCGGCGTACACATTGCGGACGTTTCGCATTATGTGACGCCAGATTCTATTTTAGATAAAGAAGCATTTCAACGAGGCACTTCGGTTTACTTAGTAGACCGTGTAATTCCAATGCTTCCTGAAAGACTTTCAAACAATCTATGTTCTTTGAGACCGAACGAGGATAAGTTGACATTCTCAGCGGTATTTGTAATGAATGAGAAAGCAAATGTGATTGAACAGTGGTTTGGAAGAACTATTATTCACTCAGACCGCAGATTCACGTATGAAGAAGCACAAGAGATTATTGAGAATAAAGCAGGCGATCATTCCGAAGCTATTTTGAAATTAAACGAACTGGCTTACATTTTACGCGAGCGCAAATTCAAAAATGGTGCAATTAGTTTCGAGAGCGAAGAGGTGAAATTCCATTTGGACGAAAATGGAAAACCATTGGGTGTATACACCAAAGTGCGTAAAGACGCCCATAAGTTGATTGAGGATTTTATGCTTTTGGCAAATAGAAAAGTTGCTGAATATATAGGTAAACAAGGGAAAGGTAAAAATAAACTAGGCTTCATTTACCGTTTCCACGATGTGCCTAATACTGAAACATTGAACACCTTCTCCAATTTCGCTGCTCGCTTTGGTTACAAACTAAATACTAAAACAGATAAAGAAGCCGCAAAGTCTTTGAATGCTTTAATGACGAAAATTGAAGGAAGCAAGGAGCAAAACCTTTTAACATCCTTAGCTATCCGTTCTATGGCAAAAGCGATTTATACGACAAAAGGTACTTCCCACTACGGATTGGCTTTTGATTACTATACACACTTCACCTCCCCTATTCGTCGTTATCCAGACGTAATGGTACATCGCTTATTGCAATACTATTTGGATGGTGGCACCAAAGTAAATACCGAACACTATGAGAAACTTGCAGAACATTCTTCGCAAATGGAGAAAAAAGCTGCTGAAGCGGAACGCGCTTCTATTAAATACAAACAAGCTGAATTCTTACAAGACCAAGTTGGTGTAGAATATACTGGTATTGTTTCTGGTGTGACAGAATGGGGAATGTATGTAGAAATTCAAGAAAACAAATGTGAAGGTATGGTACGCTTACGCGATATCACGGACGATTTCTACACTTTAGACGAAAAGAACTATGCTATCATCGGTCAGCGCAAGAAGAAAACATATCAACTAGGCGACGAAGTTCAAATCAAAGTGAAGAAAGTCGATTTAGAGAAAAGACAGATTGACTTTACTTTGTTATCATAAAACAACAAGAGCGCTTATATTTAGCGCTCTTATTGTTTTATTTTTCATGCCATTTATACTTTCCATCAAATCTTCAACAGAATCTGGAAATAAGTCTAAAAGATGGGGCTTAATACCATTTCACCGAATACTTCCCACAGAGAATCCAACCTCACGGCTGACAAGGAAGCTTTTTGCCCTGCTACCATATCTGCTCCACATAGAAATAGATGTTTAATCAAAATCATATTTTATTTTACAATCTATTTTATAGAGTTTTGTAAGACAAAAACTCATGAATTTCAGATACGATATTGGTATTTTACGTGCTATAGCTGTGATTGCTGTAGTATTTTTTCATTTCCAGATTCCATATTTTCAAGGCGGATTTATAGGTGTAGATATCTTCTTTGTTATTTCTGGATATTTGATGACTTCCAATATTCTGAAAGGCTTTCACCACAATAATTTTAGTTTCCGAACATTTTATAGCAAAAGAGCTCAACGGATTGTTCCTGCATTATTATTTATGCTTGTGGGAATAGCCATTGCATCAGCCTTCACCTTGCTTCCAAAAGATATAAAAACAATAAACGAATATGCGATCAGCAGTTTGTTTTTCGTGTCCAACATTTCCTATTATCTGAAAAGCGGATATTTTGATAATGCATCTCAATCAAATTTTTTGTTGCACACCTGGTCTCTATCGGTGGAATGGCAGTTTTATATGATTTATCCCTTATTGTTATATCCTTTTCGGAAACGACTAATAGAGCACAGGTATCAAAGTATTATTCTATTTAGTTTTTTGATTCTGTTTTCTTTCTTAGGAATGCTTTATTTCAATGAGAATGATAATAGCCTAGCTTTTTATATGTTTCCTACACGCGCATGGGAAATGCTATTGGGTGGATTAGTATATTTTTTGCAAAAGGAAATAAAAATTAATACACTTTCCCGTGGTATGATATGCAGCATATGCTACCTAGTTTTATGTTACTGCATTTACGCTTATCAAGAGAAGGATATGACATGGCCCTCCTGCTATACGCTTATTCCGGTTTTTGCGACGGCATGCATTATATTAGTTCGTTGGGAATATAATTTATTTCAATCCTCTATCGCACAGTTTATAGGGAAAATCTCATATCCTTGGTATTTATGGCATTGGCCGATATTCGTTTTTACCTATTATTTTGCGTTGACAGGACATGGAGTTACCCTAATCCTTATATTATCTTCACTTACATTGGCAATCCTCTCTTATTATTTAATTGAAAGCAACAGAAGGCTTGCGTCACTAAAATTTGTTGCGATTAGCGCATCTATAAGTCTATTTATCTGTGTAGGAATAAGCTATGCCAGTACGCATATCCAAGAGTCCGAAACCCAATACTTTTCCCATTATAATGAAAATTACCGCAAGAAATTTTTAAACAAACAGTTTAGAAGAGGAACTTGCCATATAGATGTGGAACATACGTTTGAGCAATTCAATAAAAAAGGCTGTTTGTTTATTCATCCTAATAAAAAGAATATTTTATTACTCGGAGATAGTCACGCGGGAGCACTTGCGTATTCTTTCAAGACACAATTACAAGCTTCAAATATTAATTTTTTGCAAGCAACGGTCTCTACGACATATCCTTTGTTAGAAACAAAAGGCCCAAAAAATTCTGTTAAGGTAATAGATTACATCTACAAAACTTTTCTACCTAAAAATGCTATGCATATAGATAAGGTGTATATTACAGGATTTTGGGGATCGGGACAATACGACTATCCCACTCTGAAAAAGAAAATGGAGAGTCTAATAGCCTATCTCAAAAAACATAAGCTAGAATATACTATCATCGGTCAAACTCCTGCTTATACGATGACTTATGGAGATATTTTAGCATTGGAAAAGAAACTCAACTCCAAACTGGAACAAAAGTATATTTTAAAACAGGCTAATGATTATAATAATGCTCTTAAAAAAGATTTCGCTGGTAACGATTATTTAAATGTTGCGGATTATCCATTTATTAAATATCAGAATAGAGAATGCTACATGTACGACGATGACCATCTAAGCATTTTTGGAGCTGATCAATTAGTGAGATATATAATTAGCAAAACTTACTAAAAAGTCCCTCAAGTTAATTCAAACTTTTTTCTACACAACACTTTACAATTCCAAATCTTATATTTATCTTTGCGGACTTAAAAAGATTTTTTAACAAAAATTTAAAACAGAAACAGGTAAATGCCTACTATTCAACAATTAGTTAGAAAAGGTAGAGTAGCTCTGGTTGATAAGAGTAAGTCACCAGCGTTGGACTCATGTCCACAGCGAAGAGGTGTATGTACACGTGTATATACTACTACCCCTAAAAAACCAAACTCAGCAATGCGTAAAGTAGCTCGTGTACGTTTAACAAACGGTAAAGAGGTTAACGCTTACATCCCTGGAGAAGGTCACAACTTACAAGAACACTCGATCGTATTGATCCGTGGTGGTCGTGTGAAAGATTTACCAGGTGTACGTTACCACATCATCCGTGGTGCATTAGATACTTCAGGTGTAGCAGGTCGTAACCAACGTCGTTCGAAATACGGAACTAAGCGTCCTAAACCAGGACAAGCAGCTGCAGCTCCAGCAAAAGGTAAAAAGAAATAATTAAACGGAGGAAAGAAAAATGAGAAAATCAAAACCGAAAAAGAGAATCATTTTACCTGATCCAAAGTTTAATGACGTTCAGGTAACACGTTTCGTAAATAATATGATGTTAGACGGTAAAAAATCTATCGCTTACTCTATTTTTTACAATGCAGTAGAATTAGTAGAACAAAAAACACAAGAAAACGGTTTAGAGACTTGGAAAAAAGCTTTAAACAACGTTATGCCTGCTGTTGAAGTTAAATCTCGCCGTGTAGGTGGTGCTAACTTCCAAGTTCCTATGGAAGTTCGTCCAGAGCGTAAAATTGCTTTAGGTATGAAATGGTTAATTTCTTACGCCCGTAAACGTGGTGAAAAAACTATGTTTGAGAAATTAGCAGGAGAAATCATTTCAGCTTCTAAAGGTGAAGGTGCTGCTGTGAAGAAGAAAGAAGATACGCACAAAATGGCGGAAGCTAACAAAGCGTTCTCACACTTCAGATTCTAATTTTGAACACAAAGATTCAAATATGATTACACCGACCTTTGGTAATACATCTTATATATTATCAAGGTCGGTGTACTTATTTCACAATCTGCATTAAAAACAAAAGCCCCGTAAGGGAAACTAAAAAATAATATGGCAAGAGATTTAAAATTCACTAGAAATATCGGTATCGCTGCTCACATCGATGCTGGTAAAACTACTACAACTGAGCGTATCCTTTACTACTCAGGTGTAAACCATAAATTAGGTGAAGTTCACGAAGGTGCTTCAACTATGGACTGGATGGAGCAAGAGGCTGAGCGTGGTATCACAATTACTTCTGCTGCAACTACAGTATTCTGGAACTACCGTGGTAACAAATACCAAGTAAACGTAATCGATACTCCTGGACACGTGGATTTCACGGTTGAGGTAAACCGTTCATTACGTGTATTAGACGGATTAGTATTCTTATTTTCAGCAGTAGATGGTGTTGAGCCTCAATCTGAGACTAACTGGAGATTAGCTGATAACTACAAAGTTCCTCGTATTGGTTTCGTTAACAAAATGGACCGTTCAGGTGCTGACTTCTTGAAAGTTGTTAAACAAGTAAAAGAAATGTTAGGTTCTGAAGCAGTTGCTTTACAATTACCTATCGGTGCTGAAGACACTTTCAAAGGTGTAGTTGACTTGATCAACAACCGTGGTATCGTATGGAATGAACACGATAAAGGTATGACTTTTACTGAAGTGCCTATCCCTGATGATATGGTTGACGAAGTAGCTGAATACCGTGAGAAATTATTAGAAGCAGTAGCGGGTTATGATGAGTCTTTGATGGAGAAATTCTTCGAAGATCCTAATTCATTGACTGAGCGTGAAATCTTGAACGCTTTACGTGCTGCTGTATTAGATAACTCTATCGTTCCTATGGTTTGTGGTTCATCTTTCAAAAACAAAGGTGTACAAACTATGTTGGATTTAGTAATGGAGTTATTGCCTTCACCTCTTGATGTAGAGGCCGTAAAAGGTACTCACCCTGACACTGGTGCTGAAATCGAACGTAAACCTTCGGTTAACGAGCCTTTCGCAGCATTAGGTTTCAAAATTGCTACTGACCCATTCGTAGGTCGTTTATGTTTTATCCGTGCTTACTCTGGTAAATTAGAGGCTGGTTCTTACGTATTGAACACTCGTTCAGGTAACAAAGAGCGTATCTCTCGTATCTTCCAAATGCATGCTAACAAACAAAATCCTATTCCTTTTATCGAGGCTGGTGATATCGGTGCTGTTGTTGGTTTCAAAGACATCAAAACTGGTGATACTTTGTGTGATGAGAAAGCTCCTATCGTTCTTGAGTCAATGGTATTCCCTGAGCCGGTTATCGGTTTAGCAATCGAGCCTAAAACTCAAGCTGACGTAGATAAATTAGGTATTGGTCTTGGTAAATTAGCTGAAGAGGATCCTACATTCGTAGTTAAATCTGACGAGGAAACTGGTCAAACAGTAATCTCAGGCATGGGTGAGCTTCACTTAGAAATCTTGATCGACCGTTTGAAACGTGAATTCAAAGTTGAGGTTAACCAAGGTGCTCCTCAAGTAGCTTACAAAGAGTCTATCAATGGTACTACTGAACACCGTGAAGTATACAAAAAACAATCAGGTGGTCGTGGTAAATTCGCGGATATCAAAGTTGTTATCTCTCCAGTTGATGAAGATTACGATACTTCAAAATCAGCTTTACAATTCGTAAATGAAATCGTAGGTGGTGCTATTCCTAAAGAATACATTCCTTCAGTTCAAAAAGGATTCGAAGCTTCATTGAATAATGGTGTATTAGCGGGTTACCCTCTATCAGGTATGAAAGTTCGTTTGATTGATGGTTCATTCCACGCAGTCGATTCAGATTCATTATCATTCGAATTAGCTGCTAAGATGGCTTACCGTGAAGCATTACCTAAATGTTCTCCTGTGTTGATGGAGCCTATCATGAAAGTGGAGGTATTGACACCAGAAGAAAACATGGGTGATGTAATGGGTGACTTGAACCGTCGTCGTGGTCAGATGCAAGGTCTTGACTCACGTAATGGCGCTCAAGTAATCAAAGCGTTAGTACCACTTTCAGAGATGTTTGGTTATGTAACTCAATTACGTACTATCACTTCAGGTCGTGCAACTTCTACTATGGAGTTTGATCACTATGCAGAAGCTCCTCGTAACGTAGCTGACGAAGTAATTGCAAAATCTAAAGGTAGAATCAAAGGTTCTGTAGAATAATAGAACTTTATAAAAATAAACCGGTCTCCTATTGTGAATAGCTCTAATAGGAGATCATTTTAAAAACAAATACAAAATGAGCCAAAGAATCAGAATCAAATTGAAATCTTACGATTACAATTTAGTTGACAAATCAGCTGAGAAAATCGTAAAAACAGTAAAACCTACAGGTGCAGTAGTTTCAGGTCCTATTCCTCTTCCTACTGAGAAAAAAATCTATACAGTTTTACGTTCACCACACGTTAACAAAAAAGCTCGTGAGCAATTCCAATTATGTTCTTACAAAAGACTTTTGGATATCTACTCATCAAATGCTAAAACTGTTGACGCATTGATGAAACTTGAATTACCTTCAGGTGTTGAAGTGGAAATCAAAGTGTGATAGATTTCAGTACTGAAAAAGAAAATCCTTCTCCCATAAAGAGAAGGATTTTTTGTTTAATCACATCCGTCAGGACCACAACTAGGCCCATCAGAAGTATCCTGAATCTGAATTGAATTAGCTTCTGGTTGCCATTCTGAATAGGCTTTTTCTAAAGTTTGAACAAATAATTCTAATTGCTGCGCTCCTGATACAGCGTATTTACGATCATATACAAAGAAAGGAACCCCTTGTACACCGATTTGACGTGCTTCGTGCAAATCCATTTTCACCTCATCATCCAAAGATCCCTCTTGTACAGCTTTTTCATATGCTTCAGCGTCTAGCCCCAGTTGTGTAGCAATATCTTTTAACACCCCGATATCATCGATATTTTTACCTTCGGTAAAATAGCTTTGGAATAACAATTCTTCTACCTCATCTTGCTTTCGAAATTTCTTTGCAAAATGTGTCAATACATGTGCTTTAAAAGAATTAGCAACAACAGACTTATCAAAGTTATAAACCAAACCTTCTTGAGCAGCCATTTGCGTAACTTGCGCATTCAAAGCTTGCGCTTGTGCCAAAGGCATCCCTTTGTGCTGGGCTAAATATTCATCAATAGAAATAGATGTATCTGTTTCTAAATAGGGATTCAATTGAAAACTTTTCCATTCGATTTCGAGTTTATCTTTTATCGGCGAATTTTCTAATGATTTTTCAAAACGACGTTTTCCAATATAACAGAATGGACACATCACATCGCTCCATATTTCTATCTTCATTTTATTCATAGCAGAATGATTTATAATTAAAAATACAAAGAGCACTACAATTATTCGTCACAAGAACGTATAAAAAAAGGAACTCCATTTATTTCGAAATGGAGTTCCTTTTTAATATCAATTAATTTTTTTAAAATTGATAGCCAATTCCAAAAGAGAGTACTCGGTTTTTATTTGAATACTTAGAACCTGTTTCTTTAGAAGTATTTAATAGCCCCAGACCATATCCAGCATTTACCAAAAATCCATTAGCAAGTTTATAACCAGCCATTACATTTAGTCCCACATCAAAAGCTTTCATTCCCGCTTCATCAAAACTTCAACTTTCATTATAATCTTGGAATTTAGTTCGTGTAGAAACACCATATGCAGCATAAGGCCCTGCCCCTAACAATACGGTTCCATTTCCAGCAGGTATATAATATACAAAGTTTATTGGAACCTCAATATATAGAGTACTTACGGTGGGCTCAAAATCCTTAAGAATCTCTGCTCCCTCCACATCTTCTAAATTGATATCTTGACCAGCGATTTCGAAATCTCCTTCTACTTTGGTAAAATCAATGGCATTAATCAAATCATAAAAATTTATCTTTCCACCTTTATTTTGTAAAGATAAACCAGGCTGAATAGATAAGTTTGGTATTAATTTAATATCAGCATAACCCGTAACATGAAATCCAGTAAGGCTTTTGGTTTATAATCTAGACCTGGTCCTGAAAATTTAATTGCAGGTAAATTAACTCCAGCTTTCACGCCGTAGGAGGTCTGTCCGTAGGAAGCAGAAGCAAATCCTATTGCCACTGCAAATAATAGTAAATGTCTTTTCATACCTATTAGTATAAAAAGACATCTATAAGTAAACATACTATTGAGAAATAATTTTATTTTTCAATAAATATTTTTGAATAAAGTCTTATTTTTTTAAAGAAGCCATATCAATCACAAAGCGATATTTAACGTCGCTCTTAAGCATACGCTCGTAGGCTTCATTAATATTCTGCATAGTAATCATCTCTACATCCGATACAATATTATGCTCACCACAAAAATCTAACATTTCTTGTGTTTCTTTAATACCTCCAATCACAGAAGCTGCCACAGCTTTACGCCCCATAATCATAGGAACAGTATTCAATGCGGTAGCCATCTTTCCAATATAACCCACCAACACTAAAGTTCCACTAACACTCAAAGTCGTTACATACGGATTGACATCGTGATCATAAGGTACTGTATCGATTATTAAATCAAATTTTCCCGCCACTGACTTCATCTGGTCCGGGTCAGTTGAAATTACAACCGTATCTGCTCCTAGTTTTTTAGCATCTTCAATTTTGTTCGTGGAACGAGAAAACAAAGTAACCTCTGCCCCTAATCCTTTTGCTAACTTAATAGCCATATGCCCTAACCCACCCAGACCTATAACGGCTACCTTACTACCTGGACCTGCATTCCAATGTTTTAATGGTGACCAAGTCGTAATACCTGCACATAATAAAGGCGCAACGGCTTTTATATCTAAATTTTCAGGCACACGCAATACGTAATTCTCGTCGACAACAACTTTCTCAGAATATCCACCAAAAGTATGTCCTCCTAAAAATTTATCCTTACCATTATACGTTCCTACAGAACCATTCAAACAATATTGCTCTAAATCTTTTTGACAACTTTCACAAGTACGACAAGAATCCACCAAACATCCAACACCTACTAAATCACCTATCTTATATTTACTTACAGCATCACCTACCTTTGTCACACGACCTATGATCTCGTGACCTGGCACCACGGGATACATACTTCCTCCCCAATCATTTCGCGCTGTATGTAGATCGGAGTGACATACACCACAATATAAGATATCAATTTCCACATCTGAAGCCGTAACCTCGCGACGTACAATAGTCATTTCTCTTAAATCCTGATCCGCAGCTTCCGTACCGAAAGCTTTTACTTGAGTTGTTTGTGCCATAGCTTCTATTACTTATATATTGTAAATAAATATACGTCTATTTGGAAGAGAGAACAGATTTATTTATGTAAAATTAGTGTATTAAATAACTTTTTTGGCACCAAGACAATTAGAGTTTTGGTAATTTTGAATATGGAAAATTTACAAGGAAAATTTGCGCTTATTACAGGTGGAGGTCGTGGCTTAGGTAAAGCTACAGCTTTAGCTTTTGCTCAAGAAGGCATTAACGTGGCGATCACTGGTCGTAACGAAGCTAAACTAGTGGAGACAGTAAAAGAGCTAGAAGCTTTAGGTGTAAAAGCGGCTTATAAAGTATTTGATATTACCAACTTCGAAGCTGTTGAGAAAGCTGTTCAAGAGTTGAATGCTGAATTTGGCACTTTTGATATTTTGATTAATAATGCTGGTATTGGTGCATTTGCATCAGTATTGGATATGGATGTTAAAACATGGACAGACATTATCAATACCAACCTTTTAGGAACATACTATGTAACTAAAGCGGTATTACCTCAATTAATTGCTAAAAATCAAGGTGATATTGTTAACGTTTCATCTACAGCAGGATTGAATGGTGCGGCTACAACTTCAGCATATAGCGCATCCAAATTCGGTGTTATTGGTTTCTCGGATTCATTAATGCGTGAGGTGCGTAAAAACAATATCCGCGTATGTACATTGATGCCATCTACTATTGCTTCAGATATGTCAATTGATTTAAAATTAACTGACGGTAACCCTGATAAAGTATTACAACCAGAAGATTTCGCTGAACTAATTGTTGCGAACTTGAAATTACCAAGAAGAGCCATGTTGAAATCAGCTTCTTTGTGGTCCACAAACCCATAATAAGAAAGACGGTTAAATACCGTCTTTCTTATTTTTAACCTCTTTGATTTCGACAACTTCTGGATAAAGTTCATCACGAAGTATCTTATATGAATGATCAGATGAATCTTCCTCTCCTAGTAAAAATCCCCAAGGTTTTAAATCATATATACGATCAAATACGATCTTGAGAATAGCTAATATTGGTATGGCTAAAAACATTCCTGAAATACCCCAAATCAATTCCCCCATAATAATGGCTAACATGGCAAAAAGCGAATTAATCTTTACTTTAGAACCAACAATCTTTGGCACTACAAAGTTACTATCTATAAAGTGCACAACAATTAGTGCTACTACGACAAACAACACTTTTGTCAACGAGGATGTCGCGAAAGTAATCAACGAGATAATAAGTAAAGCCACAAAAATCCCCACATAAGGAAGCACATTAATTACACCTGTAATAATCGAAAGCATAAGTCCATATTTTACACCTATAATACTTAAGGCTATGAATGTCATTACTGCCACAATAAGCATTTGCAAAATCAAACCTATTAGATATTTCTTGACCACATATTGCACTTCACTTGCAATGTCTAAAATAATAGATTGATGTTCTCTTTTGTTCAACAACAACATAAAACGCAATATATGTCTACGATAAATAAGGATAAAAAAGGTATATAAAAATGTAAATACCAACAGAATGAACAAAGAAGACAAAGAGATTAACGCAATTCCTACAATCGCAGTTCCGTGACTCAAGGACTTACTCAACGTTTGAGAAAGATATTCAGATTGTTTGCTATAACCAATGTTGAAAGTCTCATGGATCCAAGCCTGTATGGAATTAATCCCTGTCCATATTTGAGTTTCGAAAGCAGGCCAATCATCCTTTAACATTGTCATTTGAGAACCTATCAAGGTGAAAACCCCAATTATCAATCCGAAGAATAATAGTAAAGCCACCAAAGCCGCCAAGGTTCGATGAAATCGCAACTTTCTTTCCAACCAATTACAGGCTGGAACCAACAACAGCGCAAAAAGTGTCCCTAAGATTAATGGTACAATAATCGTCTGTCCGATATGCATAAAATAACCTATGGCTAGTATATTAATCAGAACAGTAGCTAGTTTTAAATAAAATGGTAGTGAGAAAAATCTTTGCATAAAGCTAATAATTCGACTTTTAGTGAATACAATTTAACGGTTTTCAATAGATTCAACAAAAAAAGCGAAAATAAGTTTGTTAAACTTTAACTATCAGCTTACTATTTCACCTTAGACGATAACAAAAGACTTTTAATCGGCCTGTAAATAATAATGATGAGTACAATTAAAATCCCAAAGATGAATAAGCCTCGAAATATTTCCATATTCGCCACCAATAAGGCTTGTTGTGCTAGCTGCGCTTTTAATTGCAACACAGAAATATGCATCGCATCATTATAAAGGAGGAATTTAGCACTAGATTTCCCGAAGACTTCGGACCATGCTTGTTGAAATATGGGATGTGTTACATCTAAATTTTGAGTGAGTAAAAATTCATGTTTTGTTGTCAAATGCCAAATCAAATTTTGCATCAAAGCAAAACCAAATGTACTGGTCCAAAAACGTGTGGCAGTACCTGCTTGAGAAGCACTTCCCGATATACTAGGATGCACCGATCCAATCATCGAAAATACCAATGGTGTAATTAATATTCCCTGCCCTACGCCTTCTGTGAATAAAGCAATGCCGATATCAAATGTTCCCGTTTCAGGATAAAACAAATAGCTAAACCATAACATACATGCAGAAAGAATGGAGAATGCTAAGATAAAAATAGTTTTTAACGGAACATTTCGGGTAAACAGAAAATAGGAAATCGTTATCCCTACTAAGCTCCCTACCACATTA
Organism: Sphingobacterium sp. SGL-16; assembly: GCF_011043515.1. Lineage (NCBI taxonomy): Bacteria > Pseudomonadati > Bacteroidota > Sphingobacteriia > Sphingobacteriales > Sphingobacteriaceae > Sphingobacterium > Sphingobacterium sp. SGL-16. Next base: position 23,652 of record NZ_JAAKGQ010000046.1, read on the forward strand.
AAATACTGTACCTGCAATATATATTCCCAAGGCCATTTCCAGACCGAAGACATGACTTGGTAAATATTGCTCATCGAAGACCGCAACACATAAAAACAGAAGAACAAGATAACTCCTAGCACTACGCGTTCTGATTTGAACACATCAAAGTGAAACAAGGGTCGCTTATTCGTAATCTGATAGAATAAAAATAAGGCAGCAAACACGAAGAAACTGACTAAGGAAAGTATGATATTTTCGAACTCAAACCAATTGTATTTCTTACCATAAACTAAAAAGAATGCTCCAGACATCAAAGAAATGGCAAGCAGAAATACACCTCCTAAACTCAATTGATACAATGGTTTCTTCGGAAAGACTCGTTTTGGATTGAGCAATAACAAATAAATCAACAATGCCAATAAGTGAAAACCTATAATAGTATAAATAATAGCATTATGGCTATAATTTTCAATAGCAAATTTCACAATCGACAAAGAATATTTATCGCCTGTGAGCATAAAAGAATACAAAACAGCGTAGGCTATGAATTTTGCATTGGGCGTTTTGATGGCGTTTATGAGAACAGGAATCATGATACATCCCTCGAAAAGCGACAATGGTCCTTGAATGATACGCAAACCAATCATAAGCTCTGGATTGCGTGTAAACGTCATCGCTGCTAGTATGACAATATTAAGCATCGTGGTTACCAATAAATACAAGCGTACGTTCATCGCACCAAACAAACGACTATGCACAAATAGTCCACACACGATCATCGCATAAGCCATCGAAAACATGAACTGCAAGTCCTCCACTTCCATATCCAAAAAGGAAGCCGTAAAGGTGCTATTCAAATTGAACATTGATAATAGCATCAAATGCGGAAACATTGCAAATACCAATAACGGTACAGCAAGTTTGCCTGGCACCCAAGATTTGATTAAACTATTACCTTTTTCCATCTTAGTCAATTTTTTGCGCAGAAACAGTCACATTCATACCTGTTCTCAACTTATCCAAATCTGTAGATTCTTCTAGCACAATTTTCACTGGGAAACGTTGTTCTATTTTCACAAAGTTACCTGTCGAATTGTCCGGTTTGATTAATGAAAACTCCGAACCCGCAGCTGGAGAAAGAGATTGAACTTTTCCTTTGAATACAATATTTGGGAAAGCATCAGCATGAATTTCAATTTCTTTAGTTGTATCTATTTCACCCAATTGAGTTTCTTTGAAATTCGCGACCACCCATTTTTCTTTCGAAACCACTTGTACTAAAGCTTGTCCTTCTTTGATTAATTGACCGACTTGAATGTTTTTCACACCAACCCAACCTTCATAAGGTGCAACGACATATGTATAGCTCAAGATGAGTTTCGTATTATTCAAATGGGCTTTTTGTTGTGCTACTTGACTTCGTACTGGCGCTACTTTTGTCTGTTCAGCTGCAGCATTGATTTTTGCGGTAGTATATTGATTTTGCAAAGCTTTCAAATGTGCTTGCGCTTGTTTGAATTTTGCTTCTACATTTTCGAATTGTTGAATAGTAGCGGCCTCTTCTTCTACCAAGTTTTTGAAACGTTGGTATTCTTGTTCAGTGCGCCAAACCTCGATTTTAGAAGCTTCGATATTCGCTTGAATAGTTTGCAAATCGCTGGATTTGACGGATACCGCACTTTGGTACGAATCCACCGATTCTGCAGTACTTTCTAAAGTTGCTTCTGCCATTTGAACCTGATTCGCAAATTCGCGGTTATCAATCACAACCAAGGTGTCGCCTTTGTGTACGAATTGATTTTCTTCGAAACGAACTTCCTGAATAAAGCCAGACACTTTACTCGATACGGGGGTGATATATTGACGCACCTGCGCATTGTTGGTATTCACATGCGAAGATGCAAAGAGGTAAAACCAGCCTAAAACTAAGACGCCGATTCCCACAAATATCCATGCTATGATACCTAAAATTTTATTAGTGCGTTTTTCGCTTGTTGTCATTTGTGATGCCATAGTATTATATATTTCCTAATACGTATTGTAATTGATAGTATTTTAATTGTTTATTGATTTGCAATGAGATAAGTTGCGTTTGCGCTTCCAGATAAGCATTGTCCGCATCAATTAATTCGGTAATCAGACTCAATTGGTTACTGTATTTTAAGCGTACTATTCGGTAGTTTTCTTTCGCCTGCTCGATAGCTTGATTCGCAATCACAATCTTTTTATTCGCTTCTTCTAATTTCTTTTGCGCCGCGAATACATCATGACGGATATTTTCTTCTTTCTCTTCGACTTCCAATTGAGCAATTTTGATTTGCTCATTTGCCATTTTCATCTTCACTTTGTTTTTGTAAAAATTAGAAAGCGGCATTTTTAAATTCACTCCTATTGCACCAAATCGATATAAATGCTCTACTGGAGGGAAAAACATGAAGTTCGGATAATTGTACCCATCCTCACCACCTGCTGAAACTTTCGGAAGCACATTGGATTTTGTAATTTTCTTATCTAATTCCTTTAATTCCACATCTTTTTCCAACATCTTCAACACTTCAGAATTCTCATTCGCTGTGGCTATTAAATCTTCCAACACAAAGATTTTATTCGTTTCTGCAATTAAATCATCCGTATTAATGTGAAATTCCGATTCTTCTGGCAAAGACAATAAAGTTTTGATTTGATGCTCCAAAATGGCTAAGTCTTTATCCAAATCCGAATAAGCCATTTGATGATTAGACAACAACAACTTTGTTCGTAGTACATCATTATTGGTTACTAGACCATTTTTACGAAGCTTTTCGGATTGCGCAATGACAAGTGTGTCTTCACACATTTTGTCATGGATAAGCTTTTGTTGTTCTTTCAAGTGAAGACCTTGCAAGTAAGCTGTAATCACCTGCATTTTGACTTCGCGAATTTCTTTTTGTGTTTTTAAAGCTTGAATTTCTGTTTCGAGTTCTGCCTTTTCATCTTCGAACTTCAATTTTCCGCCTGCATAAATCGGAATAGAAGCTTCTAGCGTAAAATTATATTTCACTCTAGGTGTTTCGTACGAAGTCGACGGATGCAGAATACCATTTTCGTATTGACGCAAATTGTCCAATACCTGAAAAGCACTGACAAATTCAATATCCGGCAACTTTTCGTTCTTGATATCTTCTGCTTTTAATTTGGATATTCCTATTTGAAGTGATTGAACTTTGAGTTTTATGTTTTGCTGCAAGGCTACATCTATTGCATCTTGCAATTTCATATGCTCAAAGTTTAGAGTGGACTGGGCAAACGTCCGACTTCCCAAAAGTATCATACAAATAAGCAATGGATACTTAATCGTATTATATTTCATAAATTCTGATTGCTGTTTTAATCTAAATATTATAACGGCACAAAGGTAGGTTAGCACCAAATCGAACGCTTAATAAAATAAGAAAATGATTTGCTCATTTACGCCAAACTATATATAACTTTGTAAGGAAGCTAATAAAAAAAAAGTCTTTATGCGCGCAGATATCAAAGCCATACTGAAGGAATTGGATAGTGATGAGATCGATTATTATATCAATCACATGCAGTTGACTACTATTGAAACGGCGATGCATAGCCATACTAAAGGTCAATTGCTTTATGCAGAAGGTGGCATTGTGCATATTTTTATCCAAGAAAAACACTGGTATTTACCTGCACGGTGTTTTATGTGGATTCCAGCGAATGTTCCCCACTCTATACTGACTTATAGCAAGAAAGTAGAATTGTATAATATCTACTTTAAAACCACGGAAGAGGAAAGTAAATTTTTCAGCAAGCCCAACATCTATTTTGCAAATGATTTACTGCGTGAAATGATTTTGTACACACAACATTGGTTTGGCAAAATCAACAGCAATGATCCTGCAAAATATTACTTTCTACGCGCCATAAAAGAAAATCTACCGCAAATAGAATCTACTAAACTTCCAATCATGATGCAGCATCCATTTCCCAAAGATCCTAAGCTTTTGGAAATAGCAAAATTTCTAAATGCAAATCTCGAAACGAATTATACAATTGAAGAAATCGCACAAAGATTTGGATTAAGTACGCGTACTTTATCACGCAAATTCAAAGAAAACTTAGGAATGAATTATGTACGTTTTCTGCGTTCATTACGTATTACCAAAGCTTTCGAACTCCTCGCTGAAAAGCAGCATAATATTTACGAAATCACCTTAATGGTAGGATATAGTTCTTTATCGGCATTCAGCAATATTTTTTACAAAGTAGCTGGGATTAGACCAACGGAATATGCAAAATTAATGGTCAATTCCACAAGGAAAGAATAAAGAAAGGCTTCGAGTTTCCTTGAAGCCTAACAACACACATACACTTATTTATTAAATCAATTAGGTTTCACACATCTAACTGTATTTGCTCGTCTATCATCAAGACCACCACTATTTCTGGGACTCATATAACCTGGTGCAAATTGGAAAGAAGTACCTTGTCCCCCATCCATACCAGTATGCCAATAGAACCCTATACTATTAAAATTATACATTACTCCAGAATTATATGCCCCTGCAAATGGTATGAATAAATATTTATCTTGATTCGCATAAGAAGGTCGCGCATTAGTGCCAAAATACACTCCATATACACTATCCACTTTATTAGGCTTAGTATAATACCCCACGTATCTATTTATAGGCGCATTGTGCCAAGAAGCAAATCTTTCTAAAGTATCTGCTTCCAAATAAGTGGGCAACCTCCATCCAGGACCAACTTGATTGCAGATGTCTTTTACTTTACTTCCAGAACCAAGAACTTGGGGTGCATTTTTATTTATTGGTGTCAAATAATAATAACCCGCTGTTCCATCAGATAAACTCCGATCTGCCCTTTACCAATAATCCCCATATTCACCTTGGTTACTTGCAGGCTTATATACTCCATTTTCTAAGATAAGATTGCCTATGGCCCAATATAACTCACCCACAACATATCCAACACGCCTCAAAGAGACATTAACTTCATAATATACTCCAGGCTGAAAAACATGATTAATTAACGTAAGGTTTGTTCTTTGTACATTCTCTATAGTCAAGCTAGCGACTTTAAGTGTTTGCGATTGCTGCCCATCAGCAAAGACTAATTTTTCGCTGGAAATGGCAGTTTTGAAATCCGAAGAAACCGTAAATGCTGATAAGGGAAGATTATTACTTAGACTTGAAAAAGTCAAATTTAGTGGATTGGCAACTTGATTAGTGAATTTAACAATAGCATGTGAATAAGTATTTGAAATACTATAGTTTCCTACTGTGTTAATAGACCCCACATTACTCGCATCAATCGTAGTCTTGATTTTACTAAAGATGTGCTTTAGGACAAAAGATAATATATTATTATCCTGATCTATTAATTGATGAAGTAAGGAGTGCGACATAACATCCTCATATGAATTTAAGGCAATTTGTGCAACTGAAATGTCATCTCCAACATTTATACTAATAGCGGGAATAGCTGTCGTTTTACCAAAAGAATATACTATAAAACTATAGTGCTTATTTGCTGGTAGTTGAATATCAGTGGTAATAGTTGTGCCACAAACGTAATCTCTACTTAATAAATATTTATGATTTTCATCAAAAACTAAAATTCTAAAATTAACGCTGTTCCCTAAAGGTTCTCTAAAATGCGAAGACCTAAAACTCGGCTTAGAATTAGAATAAATATTTACTTCCAAAAAATAATCATCATCCAAGAAGACTTTGTTATGCACAACTCCTTCCTCATTATATTTAAATGTAACCGCATCCAAATATTCTGCTTCATCGACTCTTAAGGTCAAGAATTCTGATATAGCAGAGTGTTTAACTTCCTGAGCACAGGAAATAAATAATAAACTAATAATAATATATAAGTAAATGGGCTTCATAATATGAAAAACAATTAACCTTACCAATCTATCTCAACTGCTAATGATTCTTTTTGCCACTCTAACTCTATTAATCATTTGAATTTTCAATATTCAGAGCCACTTGAGATCCTGCGGCAAATGATTGTTCAATAAACACTTCAAAAATAGATATTTCAGGTGCTTGGTAACTTTTTTTGTTTGACATGGCTTAGTTTGGTTTTATAACACCACATATTTTCTTATGTTAATGAATTGATATGAGGCGTAAGCGATTCGCAATAAAAATTGCAATCCCTATAGGTAGATTTTTTTGTTTTAATTGATTTTTTTGTAATTAATTAACGTGCATACTGCATTCCATACAGCCCTTACTTAATTGTCACAAAAATAATACTTCAACATGACAGTAGTGTCCAAAATAAGGAAAAAAATGGCGGTGTATTTATTATATAGCAGGGATTGCTATATTTAATTCGCTAAAATTCCATCACCGCCATGTTAAATATAAACGTATTTTCTCAGATATTAGGACTAGTAGATCGCAATATTTTTAACAAATTAGTTCAACCATCTTTCCTCAGCTGATTCCGTTCGTGATATTTCTAATGGGCTTCGTAGTACTACAGGAAACATGAGCCATATGGGCATCA
>NZ_JAAKGQ010000047.1:0-29362 GCF_011043515.1 Sphingobacterium sp. SGL-16
CTTCCTTTCTTTTGAAAAGGGAATTTCATTTTATATCCCACTCGGATTAAGCCTTTGGAAATTGCATCTAATTTTCCTTTCAACATCGCCTTTTTCAAAGGGCCAATTTTATCTACAAATAATTTTCCTTCAATATGATCATATTCATGTTGTACGATACGGGCTGCTAAGCCAGTTAGTTCGATTTCATGTTCTTCGAAATTTTCATCTAAATAATTGATCAACACGTTAGGGTGACGCATTACATCTTCGGTAATATCAGGAATCGACAAACAGCCTTCATTAAAAGACCATTTATCACCTGTTTCTTCAATGATGATAGGGTTTATAAATACTTTTTTGAAGTCTTTTACTGTTGGGTCGCCTTCTCCATCCTCATCATCTTCACCGAAAGGGGAACCATCTACTACGAACAAACGAATAGGTAACCCTACTTGAGGAGCTGCTAAACCTACGCCACGCGCGGCGTACATTGTTTCGAACATATTGTCAATCAGTTCTTTCAAATTTGGATAATCCTCATCTATCTCTTCTGCTTTTTTTCTCAGTACAGGATCTCCGTATGCTACTATAGGTAATTTCATCTTCAAATTTATCAGATTGCAAAGTTACCAATTATTTATAATAAGACAGGGACGAAATAATTTTGTATTTTTAAGGCTATGGTAAAGGATCTCTCGGGGCTGGAAAAATTGATAGAAGACTTGAAAAAGGAAGGTGTTTTTGACAGATATTTCCTTGAAAATAACATAGCTCATATCCATACCAAGCAGTTTCTACTCCTAATTTATCTACCAAATACTGAAAGGTTGGACATTAAAGATATTCAAAAGATCATCCATATAGATATTGATATCTTAAATTCATCTTATGTAAAAGTTTGGAAGCGTCTTACAGGATTAATGGGTAAGGGAAGAAGAATTTACGCCCGAGAAACGGTGGTTGCTCGAATTGACAAAAAAGAAGCATTGGAGTTTTTGCAAGAATATCATCTCAATGTTCCTTTAGCAGGAAAATATAGGTATGGCTTGTACTATAAAGGTGAATTGGTAAGTGTTGCGGTATTTAGTGGAGGGAGGATCATGCGAGAGATCAGTGAAGATTATCGTTCATTTGAATTGCTTCGTTTTTGCCATAAATCCGACTATTTAGTCATTGGTGGAATTTCTAAATTGATTAAGTCTTTTATAAAGGATTTTAAGCCTAATGATATTATGACCTATGCTGACCGTGATTGGAGTCAAGAATCCTCTATGGAATCTATAGGATTCAAAGAAGAGGGCATAGTTTCTTCTCAAAATATAATGGTTTCAGAAGGAAAGAGATTAACTCATTCTGATTCATCCAATAATTATGACTATATTATAAAAAATAGTGGAAGTATAAAATTGAAACTTTATCTATGATAACTTTTTGTTAAATTAGGAAGATCAAGATAAACTTTAGAAATATAAACTTTTAGAATAATGAAAAGAAAACTACGCATGGGTATGGTAGGTGGAGGAAATGACGCCTTTATCGGAGCTGTACACCGCATTGCAGCTTTCATGGACGGAAAAATAGAGTTAGTTTGTGGAGCTTTCAGTATTAATCCTGAAGTTTCGTTGCAGTCAGGTCGTGATTTGTTTGTGTCAGAAGATAGAATTTATCCAGACTATAAGACGATGATTGAAAAGGAAGCTCAACTTCCTGATGGTGAGCGAATGGACTTTTTAACTATTGTAACACCTAATTTTTTGCATTATGAGCCCGCTAAATTAGCTTTAGAAGCTGGTTTTGATGTCGTGGTAGAAAAACCTATTACAGTTTCATTAGAAGAAGCAAAATCCCTACAAGAGACTGTAGATCGTACAGGTCGCTCTTTATGTTTGACACATACCTATTCGGGCTATCCGATGGTGAAACAAGCTAAGGCGATGGTTGCTGCAGGTCACTTTGGTAAGATTCGTAAAGTTCTGGTAGAATATCCTCAAGGTTGGTTAAGCAGACTAACTGAGCGAGAAGGTAATGCTGGTGCTGCTTGGCGTACTGATCCAAAACGCTCGGGAAAATCTCTTGCGATGGGTGATATTGGTGTGCATGCGGCTCATTTGGCTGAATATATTACAGGATTGCGTATTCAGGAAGTCTGTGCAGACTTGACATCATTTGTAGAAGGACGTGTATTGGATGATGATGGCGCTGTATTATTGCGTTTCAATGAAGGAGCTAAAGGTGTTTTAACTGCTTCACAAATCTGCGCAGGGGAGGAGAATGCTGTACGCATTCGTATTTATGGTGAAAAAGGAGGTTTGGAATGGGCTAATGAAGATCCAAATAATTTAATCGTGAAAATGTTGGATATTCCTCGTCAAATCTACCGTACAGGAAATAATTATGCAGCACCTTATACCTTAAGTTCTTTTGCAACCCACAATACTCGTATTCCGGCAGGTCACCCCGAAGGATTATTAGAGTCATTTGCGAATATCTATCGCAATTTTGCATTGACAGTTTCGGCAAAAAGAGAAGGAAGAACTCCTACTCCTGAACAATTGGATTTCCCAACAGTAGCAGATGGAGTAAGAGGCATGGCATTTATTGATACCGTAGTAAAAAGCAACGAAAGTAACGAAAAATGGACTAAATTTGAGGTGTGATAAACCCTCAAAACATTATATCTCATCTTCAGGAAGATGCTCATTTTCTTCCTGAAGATTTGTTAATCATATTAGGTCCTACAGCTAGTGGCAAGACCAAGCTTGCGGTTGAACTAGCAAAAATCCTCGATGCTGAGATTATTTCAGCGGATTCTCGTCAAGTTTATCGTCATATGGATATTGGTACAGGTAAAGATTTGACCGAATACCAAAATATTCCTTATCATTTGATTGATATTGTTGATCCGGGAGATAAGTATAATATTGATTGCTTTCTCACGGATTTTGAAAGTGCCTATTTAGATATACGAAGTCGTAATAAGAAGGTGATTGTATGTGGAGGTACAGGTTTTTATATACAGAGTTTATTGCAGCCACGACCTTTTACGCAGATTCCTGTCAATTTGAATTTGAGAAAAGAACTGGAGTCGCTTCCAAAGGAGGACTTAAAGAAAATATTATGTGGAATGTCTATTCCAGCCAACTTTGACATTGATTTTTCTTCCCGAAAAAGAATTATTCGTGCTATCGAAATATGTAAGTTTTTGGAAGAAAATCCAAATTTTGACTTCACCATACCCAAATCTTATCCTTACAAAATAATTGGATTAAATCCTCCTACAGAAATTCGTCGTACTCGCATAAGTAAGCGCCTCCTGCAACGCTTAGATGAGGGTATGATTCAAGAGGCTGAAGACTTGATTGCCAAAGGAATCTCACATGATCAGCTTGAATATTATGGCCTCGAGTACAAGTATATATCTTTTTTCCTTAAAGGAGAGCTTTCATATTCTGATTTTGTGAAAAAGTTAGAAACTGAAATTCATCGCTATGCCAAAAGACAGATGACTTATTTCCGTAAAATGGAAAAAGATGGAATTGAAATTCAGTGGGTATAAGGTTAGAATCTTATTAACCTTTTTACGACAAATTCGTAAATCTACTGTTTTTTAGTAGTTATGTAAAATAATTCCATATTTGAATCGTTATACTATGGAAAAGCTTCTATAAAAGCATCATAATATTAACTATTTAATTTATAACCTATGATTATGAGATATTCCTCTTTTATTCTCTTTTATTTCTTTGCTTCTACTGTGATTGTGCAGGCACAAGAGAAAGCTCTTGCGATGGTTCATTATAAATTTTATCATATTAATGACACCACAAAAAGAGATTAACCATTACGAGACGAAGTGGTAACTTATCTTGGTAAAAACTCTTCATTTTATAAAACGTATAGTGATGTCTTGATACAAAAGGATATTGCAGCCCAAAAGGCTTTAGCTGATTTTACAGGCCATATGACGCTCACTTTCTACACCACTTCTATCAATGAATTTTACTTGTTAAAAAGTGATACTAGAAACATGGAAAAGATTGAGACGATTTCATCTACTTTTGATGCTTTTACCTATACTATTCCTAGGGAGGATCAGATTTGGGAGATTTTAGAAGTAACAAAAGAAATTGGAGGATATTCTTGCCAAAAAGCCCAAACTGAATTTAAAGGTAGAAAGTATGAAGCTTGGTTTACGACAGAGTTGCCGTTTCCTTTTGGACCTTGGAAACTTCATGGCTTACCAGGACTTATTTTGGAAGCATATGATGAGAAAGGAGAAGTCAAATTTATATACAATGGTTTTGATAAAATTGAAGAAGATATTAAAATAGAGATTCCTTTTTACGTCATAAAATCCAGTCCATCTGAAATTGAGAAGATAGGAAAAGTCTTTAATGAAGATCAAGGTTCTTATTTTAATTCTTTACAAAACTCTGGAAGAATGAATATCGCAAATGAATTTTTAGGAATAGACTATTCTAAACATTCATTCGACTTAAAGAATGATGATGATTACAAACCTTCATTTAAAACTAATAATCCAATTGAATTAACTGAAGGAAAAAATTTGCAATAAATACTATAAATTCGTAGTATTACGAAAAAATAGTAAATTATGAATATTATGAGACTTTCAATTCTTTCAATTTTATTGGCTTGGTGTCTGCAATCTATAGCACAAGAAACACCAATTGCAAAAATTAATTATGTTTTTAGACATATGAACGATACTACACAACGTGATAAATTTACGCGCGATGAGGTATCTACATTTCTGGGAAAATACAGTAGCTACTACACTAGTGTATCCAACGAAAAATTTAATGCATCATTAAAAGAAAAAATGTCTAGCCCTTCATTTGATGGTAATATTCTTTTAAATAAGAACTTTACTCCTGCGAAATCTGCTTATGTATTGGATACGGAAAAGAAAAATCTTCAACATATTTTTAGAATCGTTTCAGATGAATATTTATTAGAAGATACATACCCTCAATTGAACTGGGATATTCAAGAGGAGACTAAAGAAATAGGCGGGTATAGTTGTCAAAAGGCAATCACAACTTTTAAGGGTAGAACTTACGAAGTATGGTTCGCTTCCGAACTTCCCTTTCCATTTGGTCCTTGGAAACTGCACGGACTTCCAGGTTTAATACTCGCTGCTCATGATATTAAAAATGAGGTGATATTTGAATTTGATGGTTTTGAATTAATAGAAGAAGGAACTACCCAACGGATAGAGCCTTCGGCAAAGGCAGTGAAGGCTTCTGTTACCGAGGTGGAGAAGCTGGATAAATTGTATGCTGAAAATCCTAATGGATACATGCAGTCTAGAGGAGGAAATAGTGGGAGGGTAGTTGCTGGTACTCCTGGAACTTCTTTCACATTTAAATCATCATCTCCAGGATCTATTACAACTTCGAATGGTTCGAATAGTGTGGCTAATATAAAGTCAATTTCCATTAAAAATGACGAAAATTACAATCCATCTAAGATTACTAATAATCCTATAGAACTGATTCCCTAAACCAAGATGCGTCACAATTTATTTCTACTTTTCATCACTGTATTTATTTGTGCTCATTCATTTGCTCAAGATGCAGAAATCTCTGGCAAAGTGATCGATAATAATACGCAAAAAGGTCTACAAGCGATTACAGTTTTATTGAAAAGTAATGAAAACAAAATCATTTCATTTAAGTCAACCAATAAAGAGGGAGAATTCGTCTTTCAAACAAGCAAAAATTTGGATGGTGCATATCTTGAAGTGAATCATTTGGGGTATAAAAAAAAGCGCATTGATCTGATTCATAAAAGACAAATTCAAATTATAGAACTTGAAGAAAATACAATCTTGCTGGAAGATGTCGAAGTAAAAAGCAGACCTAGAATACAACAGGTAGGGGACACATTAGCTTATAATGTGTCTTCATTTGCGCAGGATGAAGATCGATCTATAGGCGACGTGCTCAAGCGAATGCCAGGAATTGAAGTATCTGAGTCGGGGCAGATAAAATACCAAGGAAAGGCTATTTCTAACTTTTATTTAGACGGTGACGATTTGTTGAAAGACAAATATCGAATAGGTACCAAAACAATTGCGCACAAGCTCGTTCAAGATGTGGAAGTAATTAGCAACCACGAACACATGAAAGTGCTAAAAAACAAACGGTATAGTGAGGATGTTGCTTTGAATTTGGTAACAAAAGATGAGTCCAAAATTTCTGTGTCGGGTCAAGCGAAAGTAGGAGTGGGGCTTCCAAATCAATATGATATGGAACTGAATAGTGTAATGTTTAATAAGAAATACAAATGTCTTAATGTGTTACAAGGGAATAATATTGGAAATGAACTTAAGGGAGATTTAATAGGGTTTAATTCATCTTCGGTATTATCGCGATTAGGGCGTACCCCAATTAATAACTTACTGAATTTGGGAACAGTGGGAAACCCTCCAATAGAAAGAGCACATTATCTAATGAATAATTCTATTGGAATTAATGCAAATAATCTTTACAAATTCAAGAAAGATTGGACGTTGACAACTAATATGCAAGGGGTATTGGATAAAAGTGCGAAGGACTTTTCTGGAAAAACAACCTATTTGACGGAAAATGGAGATATAAGTTTTGACGAGAAACAATATGCTTCAGAAAGAGAATGGCTGGGTTCTTTTAATGCTAGTTTAGCGAAAAACATAGAGAAATATTATTTTAACAATGAATTTGCGTGGGAAATTGAAGACGCACATGCTAATGCTTCTATTTTTTCTAATAACGCATCATTCGAACTTAACCGCGATTATTTAATAAAAGGATTTAAGAATAAATTGGATTATGTTCCCGCATTGAAAAATGGCGATATCATTCAATTTGGCTGGTATTTTAATTACGGTTCTAAGCCACAAACATTAGATATTACGCCAGGAGTTTATGGAGAATTATTGCATGAGGATTCTCCTTATGATAAGATTAATCAGTATGTAGAAGTGCCTTCTTGGTTGACAAATATGAGCGTTGGCTATAGGCTTCCAAAAGGTAAAATTTCGCAGTATTATGGTGTAAATATTACTGCTGACAAGCAAAATTTAAATTCCGATATTTCAATTGAAGATGGAAATAGTCTAATACCATTGACAGCGATATCAACGCAAAATGATATGAATTGGTTACGCTCTTCTGTAGCTGTACAAGCGTCGTATGATTATAAACATCGAAAATTGTCGTCTCAACTTATTTTGCCATTAGCATTTCAACACACATCGTACAATGATCCGTTGTTTCAGCTCAAAGAAAATTTGAATAAGATAATGTTTGAGCCAGCATTTTCGAGTCGATACAATTTTGATGCACAGAATGAACTATCATTTAATTTTCAGCGAGGCAATACTTTTGGCAATATAGAGAATGTTTATCGTGGATATGTTGTACGAAATTACCGGATGATTGCGAATAATACAGCGGATATTAATGAGTCTATACACAACAGTTTTACTTTGAATTATAAATCCGGAAAAGCGGTGAAGCTTCTTTTCTACAATCTGGGCGTGAATTATAATAGATCAGTTTCTTCAACGATGATTTCGAATAGGATTGATGCAGACAACTCGCAGGTTGTGCTAATAGAGCAAGAGAATGCGGTAAATAGTTATGGTGTAAATGCGGGGTTTGATAAATATATTTTCAAATGGGCGACATCATTAAAAATAGGATCTTCTGTAAACTGGGTAGATTATAATCAAATATTCAATGACGAGTTGTTGCCATTTTTAAATACAACATATTCTTTAAGTCCAAAAATTGAGACTAGACTATGGAAGAAATTAAATCTTTCTTATAGCGGTAATATGAATTGGACGACAACGGAGCAGATTAATTCGGATGTGGGGTTAGATCAAAAAACATTTGGTATTTCTCAAAATCTGAGTTTTCCGTTGACTTTATACAAGAAATTTTATATTCAGATGAGTGGTCGGCATTTATATAGCCATCAACCAGGTTTACAAGATATAAATTACTTTTTCATGGACTCTTTTATGCGTTACACGCATAAGAAATGGAAAACAGATTTTGAACTTCGAATATCCAATATTGGAAATATCAAGCGATTCAATACTTATAACATAAATGCTAATATGCAATCCCAAAATAGCTATGAACTACGTGGTAGGATGGCCGTTCTAAAAGCTGTGTTCAACTTCTCACAAATATAAATAAGTAATTTTTTATTTTAGCGAACAATTCGACTAGATAATATGTTGTAAATTAGACGTTATTAATCCATATCCAATATGAAAAAACTAATTACAGCAGGGTTAATTCTATTTAGTATCACAACTTCCTTCAGTCAAGAACTCAAAGAAGTAATTTATAGTGATAACGCTCAAAAGTTAAAAGGCTTATCTATCACCTCCGCAAAAGGCGAAAACCAAGCAGGAGTACTCATTCTTCCCGCTTGGAAAGGGATTGATCAAGAAGCCAAAGACGCTGCGGTAGAATTGCATAAAATTGGCTACAATGTTTTTATAGCAGATATCTATGGTGAAGGCAACGTCCCTCAAGATAATGCGGAAGCTGGTAAACTGGCCGGGCACTATAAAACAGATTATAAGGCGTATCAGCATCGTATACAACTTGCTTTAGAAGCTTTTGAAAAGCAAGACGTGAATCCTTCAAAAATTGCAGTAATAGGATATTGTTTTGGAGGAACCGGAGCGTTGGAGGTAGCTAGAGCAAATTTCAATGTAGTCGGGGCGGTAAGTATTCATGGCGGTTTGTCCAAATCTGCTGATAGACCCAATGGATCTATTAATACAAAGGTGCTAGTGCAGCATCCAGCTGAAGACAAATCCGTAAGTAAGGCTGATTACGACAATCTAGAAAAGGAATTAAAAGAGGGAAAAGCCGATTACCAAATCATTACTTACGCAAATAGTGGTCATACATTTACTAACCCTGCTTCCAATGATTATAATCCTATAATGGCAAAGCGTGCTTGGAATCACTTAATATTTTTTTTGGATGAGGTCTTAAAATAAGAGAGCGACACTTTTTGAAGTCGCTTTTTGTAGTCCGTAGGGGAATAACACCCTTTTGACATCAGTCTTTTTATCAGAATTTTACAAACCATCGATTTCCCTACTCACCGAATCGCTCACTGGTTTGACATACGTTTTAGCTGCAATTGCTTTTATCAATTAAAGATAAGGAATTTAGACGTTAAATTCAAGTCAGGATAGACCAAAAAGCCTCCTTTTCGAAATAAAAATAATTAATTAACGAGGTTCATCTGTTTAATAGAGTGCAGTTGAGGAAAGTCTGACCTTATTGAAGATTATGAAGCCATCCTAAATGCAAAAAGCAGTATGAATTCTTTTATGTAATCCTGTTCTCAAAAGATCGAAAGGCAATCAAACAGTTATAAAGATTATCCATAAAAAAATTATAAAATTCTCTTCAGGATATCTACACTTTTTGTTAAGTCATCCATAGAACAAGAAGCAAAACCTAACCTAATACCGTTTTCATTATAATCAGGATATTGATGCACCTTGCCATCTGATATATAGTCCTTTGGAGTAGGCTTTTTGAGACAAGGTTTCAAGATTAATGGATTTGTCAAATTCAGTCCATACTGTCATACCACCATCAGGAATAGAAAAATTCACAGCATTGACTAACTTATCATGTAATAGGTCACAAAAATGATTTCTTCTTTCTTCATAAATAGACAAAGTTTTTCTAAGGTAACGCTGTATAGTGCCGTCGTTTAGCAGTTCCGCCGTGGCACAGTCTAAAATGTGGTCACCTTGTCTATCAAGCAATACCCGAACATTAGCAAGATGCTCAATTACATTTTCGGAAGCAGCCAGATACCCCATGCGAAATGCTGGGGAAAACTTTTACTGAAAGAAACGCAGTAAATTACCATTCTGTATTCGTCTGCACTTGCAAGTGGAGATAATGGACGATGATTGTAATGAAAATCAAAGTCATAGTCATCTTCAAAGATTATAAAACCATATTCATTGGCTAAACGTAATAATTCCAATCTTCGGACAATACGTAGTGAAACTGTTGTGGGATAATGATGATGCGGGTTTACATACACCATTCTTACCTTTCTTCGTTTACATGTTTTTTTCAGTTCATCTTTTTGTCAACTGACATTAAAAATATTGCAGAAGAGCGAGATATTAACCCCTGTCGGGAATGATTGCTACGGTCTGAACATCTCCTATACACAAAAAGGTTGGAAAAAATAAGTTAACGTACCGATATCAGAATTCACGAAGCCCCTGTTGCGCGACTGGCCCATTATTCAGATATTTGCTTTTTTACATGCCAGCATGCAGTATTATCCCGTACCTCACAGTTTATCCCCATTGATTGAATCCATCTGGTCATTCGAAAGCCCAGAGCAGCTCCCGGAGCGTGAGCAGGCCCTGGTGATCCCCTCCGGTAAATGCGTATTGCTGTGGAACTATAAAAGTACTTACGAGCATGTCGTGGAGGACAAAGTGTTTCATCATCCGCTGTACGACCTGCATCTGGTGGGCCCTCACAACAAAAATATTGCTCTCAGCGGTTCTGCCCCGGTCAGCTCCATCGGCATCACCTTCAGACCTTATGGCTATTATGCCATCGCAGGTGCTGCCATGCCCACATTAGTCAACGAGGTAGCGTCCATCTCCCGCCTGAAGCGGGACGGCAGCATGGTACTGGACTCCTGCACTGGGGTGCCTGCGGACAGTATCGGTTCGCTGCTGCAGCTGCTGACCGAGCGAATACAGTTTGCAGCCGATGGGCGCGTCATCAGCGCAGTGGATGCCATCGACCAGCATCAGGGCAATATCCGCATCCGGGAGGTCTTCGAAAATATTTCCGGCTCGCAGCGGCATCTCAATAAGCTGTTCAAGGAGCAGGTCGGCCTGACACCGAAAGAATATGCTTCCATCGTGCGCCTGCAGGCGATGTACAACCTCTATATCCGTGATCAGCAAAGGGAAAACAAAGACCATCTGTATGACCTTTACTATGACGAATCCCACTTCCTGCATGACTTCCGCAAGGTATTCGTACAGCGGCCACGGCAGTTTATGCGCGCCCCAAACCAGCTGGGTAATGCCTTCAACAAAAAACGATAGGTCTACTTTTTCCTATTTTGACATCCCGGGGTGCTGTTACTTTGCAGAAAAAAACACACAATCATGCGATTAAAACACGTAACAGATACCGCCAGCGCCTTGCTGGCCTTCAAAGCGGCAGCAGGCTCCATTCCCTTTGCGGAGGAGGTAGCCGCCTATTTCGGCCTCGAAAGCCCTGCCGCTCCACAACAGGATTTTGGTTTCTGGGCCAGCGTGCTGCACTTCGAAATGCGGTACCGCTCCCTGGATTATTTTCTGGAAAAGACCGCAGCACCTACCGTACTCGAGCTCTCCGCAGGCTTCTCGTTGCGTGGTCTGGACTACGCCCGCAAGCACCCCGACGCCAGCTACATCGACACGGACCTGCCGGCCATCATCAGCCAGAAGAGTGAAATGCTGCGTACCATGCAGCAGGCTGTCCCGCAAAACCTGCAATTGAAGCCGCTCGATGTGCTACACACCGAAAGCTATCCGGAGAGCAACAGCGAACTCGCCATCATCAATGAGGGGCTGCTGCTGTATTTCGACGATGCGGCCAAAAAACAGATCCTGCAGCATATCCGCAGGCTGCTCGAGCGGCAGGGCGGCACCTGGACCATCGCCGATATTTATATCCGGCATGAGACCCGGGCCGTGGGCAGCGACAGAGACGGACAATGGAGCGATTTCTTCCGGAAAAACAATGTGCACGCCAACTACTTCGAGTCTTTCGACCAGGCCGGGCAGTTCTTTTACGATCAGGGCTTCCGGGTGCTCGAAAAGTACCCGCCCGAATTTGACAAGTACAGCAGCCTGCCCAAGCTACTGGCAGCGGCCACGGGCGAACAGTTGGAGCTGCTCAAAAGCCGGGGCAAAGTCCAGGAGACCTGGCAGCTGGCGCTGAGGTAAATCCCTCAGCCCCAATGGCTGACCAGCATTAGAGCAAGCATTAGAGCAAGCAGAAGTTGGGCAGAGCCCTACTTTTCTTGCCCCATGTCCTGCAAATGGGGTTTATAGTATCCTCCGGGTATACTCTATAGCCTCTACAATATCGTAAAGATCATTTTTGGTATACTGAGTAGTATACTTTAAATCATATTCGATTCCTTAACAATAGGCCAGATAACTATATGAAAATATGAGGAGTTAATAAGAGGACTGCATAAAAAACTCCTGCCTGTCATTGGGAGACTAAAGCAGAAGTTTCATTATAAAAACTAAATATGAAAAAATTCATTAAAGAAGATGAAACGCCTTGGCGTCCTTTCTCTCTTTGAATATACAAAAAAGTTGAAAACCTCAGACAGATTTGCCGAATATAACTTCTTACACTAAAAAGGCCATATCCATCTTTTTATTAAGAAAATATTTTTTCGCTAAATTAGAGTTATGGCATTATATTACTTTAAACCCAGAAGAGCTTTCGATTTCAATCCACATCCATTTAAACTGTGAACTATCATTGGGCTTAAAAGGGGCTATGAAGACAATCATTTCCTACTGAAGATATACGGTATGAAAGAGAAATCTTTTGATGATTACTATAGGTACCATCTAAAATATTATCTATCGGCTGGAGACCGAACAGAGAAGGAGTTCTTTTCCCACCTTTGGTACATCGTTTCTACCAGGATAGATTACTTCAATCACCAGAACCCATTTTCATAGAAACATCCACTTTACGTTTCCAATATCAAAAAGCTGAGCGGATTTCTGGATTTCCTATCACCAAAGGACAGGTGGAATGTTCGCCCAAATGATATTCTTCTCAAGGAAAAAGATGAACTGATCGCAAAACTACAGGAGGAGAATAAAAAGCTATCCGATTTCACGATAATGCGCAAGATCGAAATATACGATGATTACCATACCACAGTGATCGACCTGTTTCAACAGATGCAAAAATTAAAGCTTCCTAACGGCGCTCCCTTGTTACGAAAGGATATGCTCAGTCCCTATTATAAAATTGTGTCCAATTATTTTAGCAATAACAAAAAGAAGATCAGTATAGATACTGCTAAAAATTATTTTGTAGGTAAAGATAATTCACAGAAGGAAGTAAAAATTACAGAAGATCGGCAACTATTCGTCATCGTTCCTAAAAAGAAGGATTGATCCCATCCTGTTTGATCCCTGAACATGACCATCGCGCCGAGTTGGTCATCCAAACTTCATCGCCAGATCCCAACTTTGTAGCAGTGGCCCGGCGTATAACCGGGGTACATATTGTTCACAAAATTGGTATACCATGCTTTTAGACATCCTGACAAAAGAAGACCTGTCGCAGTTCAAGAAAGAACTGCTCGAAGAAATCAGACAGATCCTAACAAACGAAAAAACTGACGCCGAAAGGGAATGGTTCCGCAGCCGTGAGGTAAGAAAGAAACTGAAAATATCTCCGGGTACGCTACAAAACCTGCGGATCACAGGCACGCTCCCATTCAAGAAAATCGGCGGTAGCATTTATTATCGCGCCAGCGATGTGGATAAGATGATGGAAGGAGGAGAAGGTAATGGATAACAATACACAAGACCATGACTTTGAAGTTTACTTTGAGCACATCGCAAAAGATAATAGACTGCTGCCATCACATATCGGACTGGTTATGGCACTTTTTTATTTTCATAAGCGGCCCGGATTTCATGATTTTTTCTATACCAGCCGCAGGAAACTGATGCATTTTTCGCGGATCCGTTCAATCGCTACCTATCATAAATGCCTTTCCGAACTCGTCTTATATGGCTATCTGGAGTACATGCCCTCCTGGCACCCTACCAGGGCCAGCAGATTTAGGTTTATCGCTAACAATAATTCTGACAGCAATGGCTAGATCTAATGAAAACACAAGACGCGTCCGCTTCTCTATGGAAGTGAATCGCAGACTTAAACATCTTTCCCCTAAACTCGGCAGGACAAAACTTCTATTCCTGATACAGATGTTTAATTATTTCAATAGAATTAAAAAGGATACTGCCGATCTGAACAACGGGGTGCTGAAAAATGAACTTTTCAGTGGCGTATACTTTCCTTTATCCAAAAGCAGGAATCCGGTCTCCCTGAGTTCCTATGTACCCCTTGATAGGAGAGCTAACCGCTCTATAATTAAAATAATTTGTAAAAACAGACGGGTTTATCCGAAAAAATTTGTAGACCAAAGCTTTTTTGAAGAGTTTAGTAGGAAATTTTTGAAAAAAGTAATTATAGCTTTCCAATACAAATCTGAAAAATCTGTATTTTTACTTAAATTAGTTTGAAAAATTTGCATAAATACACTTTGTTAGTTTGAAAAATTTGTGCTGACATAATGATTACTATAATTAATCTCAAAAGTTTGTAAAGATCATGGACAAGGATATCCCATTACACCTACAGGAGATACTGTTTTCTTCCAGCGATTCCAACATAAGCAGAGCCATTGGCAAGCTTGTCAAAGAAGGAAAACTGAAGAAGATTGCCCCGAAGATATATACCCCAAATTTGGAGGAAGCTCCGGAGGCTATCGTGCTTCGGAATAGGTTCAAGATCATCGGGCATCTATATCCAGGTGTTTTGCTCAGTCACCGCTCCGCCCTTGAATTTAAACCTACTGATACTGGTGATATCTTTCTAACTTATTCCTATGATAGAAAGGTCAAACTCCCGGGCCTTACGTTGAACTTAATGCAGGGACAAGGGCCACTCCCAGGAGATTTACTTTTTTCCGATGGACTCTATGTCTCAGGACAGGACCGTGCATTATTGGAGAATCTTCAGGAATCCCGTAAAGTTGGAGGGGAGTCCAAAACATGGACAATTCCTCAGATAGAAGAAAAATTGGATCAGATCGTACGGGTTAAAGGCGAACAGGGACTAAATGAATTGCGGGACCGTGCAAGTGAAATCAGTACCAGGCTGGGTATGGATAGGGAGTTCGATAAGCTGAACCGGATGATCGGCGCAATGCTGTCGACTAAGCCCTCGGGTATCCTGAAATCCCCGGTGGCCATTGCCCGGGCATTTGGGCATCCGTATGATCCGGCACGGTTGGACCTCTTCGAAAAGCTCTTTGTGGAATTGCAGCAATGTGAGTTTGCGGATATATATGACGCAAACCAAACAACCAGGGCCTTCCGCAATTTTGCCTTCTACGAAGCCTACTTCTCTAACTTTATCGAGGGTACCCGTTTTGAGGTAGAAGAGGCTCTGAAGATCATTGATAGCGGAAAACCCTTGCCCGCAAGGGGAGAAGATTCTCACGATATACTGGGAACTTACCAAATGGTCAGTAATCGTGAGGAAATGCAGGTTGTCCCCAAGAATTCTGATGAGCTCATTCATATCCTTCGCTATCGGCATAAGACCATGCTAACTGCCAGACCTGACAAAAATCCGGGCGAGTTCAAGGACCGCAACAACCGGGCTGGTGATACTGAATTTGTCGACCATGAGCTTGTTGGAGGTACATTGGTACAGGGGTTTGATTTCTACAGAGCATTAAGGCACCCTTTTGCCAAAGCTGCATTCATGATGTTTATGATCAGCGAGGTACATCCCTTTTTGGATGGAAATGGGAGATTGGCGAGAGTGATGATGAATGCTGAGCTGACCAGCCAGGGACAGACCAAGATCATTATACCAACCGTTTTCCGGGACGATTACCTTGGCGCACTCAGACAATTGACACGCAGGCAGGAACCTGATACCTTTATCCGAATGTTGCAAAGAGCACAGTTGTTCAGCGAAACGATTAAGGGAGAAGATCTCTCCGCTATGCACCATGTGCTTGAAGCGAGTAACGCTTTCAAAGAAGACGACGGGTATATTCTTCGAATTGCTACCCCAGACCGAAAGCCATGGGAACAGGATGACGATGAACAGCACAGGGGTAGTAGTCTCAGACGTTAATTTCTCAAATAAGTCTTGAGAAAATTAGTTTAATAGGTGATACAAAATACCACATTTTAGCATTTTGCAAATCCTGTTTTGCGCTATCCCCAGATTTGGAAAGAAAGACCGAGTTGCGAAGGTTGTTCTCCCTTTACCCTGCAATGCCCCAATTGAGGCATTGAAGAGTAAAGGCAAGATGGTTTTCGGGGTCCCCGAAAACACAACTTCCGCGTATTAAAACACTTCATTTTTTTGTACTCAGAACGAATCTCAATTCCAAACAGCGTGATTCGATAGCAGGAGGGCAAGCCTAATAGCATAAAAGCAATATTGCCCAATAGCTTATCTTCCTAGTACCCTATTCGAAAATTTGTTTATTATGTTCCTTGTTAAGATTCTTTAACTGTTGCTGGCATATCAGATGGGTCTAGAACATCGCTCAGCTGAACAGCATGGATAGCTTCCGTATAGTAATCCACTCGGATAAGGCCCGTCAATTTTCTGGCTGGTAGTGATAATACCTCCTGTAGGATTGATCAGGCTTATCCGGTACTAGGTACAGGCATGTCGGTTCATTGAGCAATTGGCGACAAATAAACTATTATATCTAAATTTCTAAATTCTTACTACAAATATGTAATATGAAAGCGATGTATGAAAACATCGCTTTCTTCCTGAATTAAGCAATATTTCTTCGACTATGATTTGCCTTTATTAGAGTAAGCACCTTAGGTGGCCCATAGCGCTGCGATTTTAGCATGACCTGTTGGCGCAGTTTTATTCTCGATCCTTCTTTCCAGTTTTTCCATGTCTATTGCGATCCTATTGTCCAATAACTTCGCATAATGCTGCGTAGTCTTAATGTCCGTATGTCCAAGCATCTTGGAAACAGTTTCGATAGGTACACTATTTGCCAATGTAACAGAAGTGGCGAACGTATGAGGTGATTTGTGAAAAGTGAGTTCTTTTGTTATCTCACACACATCCGCTATTTCTTTAAGATAGCTGTTCATTTTCTGATTGCTGAGAACTGGAAGAACCATATCCTTGGCTTTGCACGGCGGATAATCACGATACCTTTCAATGATTTCAAGAGCTTTGGGAAGTAGTGGAATATTTGACGACGTTTCGGTTTTTTCTCTGCTGGTGAAGATCCAGAGTTTTCCGTCCACTCCTTCAGAAATATCAATCCATTTTAGTTTCTTTACATCTGCATAGGAAAGTCCAGTGTAACAACAAAAGACAAAGATATCGCGGACATGTGCAAGTCTTGGTATTTTGAAGTTCTTTTCTTCTATCCTCCGAAGTTCCGCATCTGTCAGAAATTCCTTCTCTTTAGCTTTGGCCTTGATCTTATAAAAGGCAAATGGATCGTCCGTTATCCATCTGTGCGCGATACATACCTTGATGATCTTGCGAAGGTGCTTCATGTATTTTGCTGCCGACACGGCTGAACATCCCATCGTGGCACGAAGAAAGAATTCGTAGCCTGTGACAAAAGCATGGTCAATCTTTCTTGTGTCGATATCTGCTAGTCTAAATTCTTTCTCAAGGTATCCACAAACATGCAATAAAGAAGTTTTATATCCTTTGAGCGTATTGGGCTTGAATCCATTGCCGAGCAATGCTTCCATCTGCATATTATACTCCCTGAAGACATCTAAGAAATTTTTACATTTAGTATCCTTTCCCTGATACTTAAGTTTGATCGATTCCGCTGTGATTTCCTCTGCGGCAGCCGTCATAGCGGTATGGATCGTACTTATTTTAGTTACGAGGGTATCAAGATAGCTTTTCAGGGTCTTGACAGCTTCTGTTGTGCATTTCACACGGTTGGCTTTAGAATTCCATTTGGACGGATAGCATTCTCGTCCAGTGGAAACTTCTTTTGGGATACCATCTACGGTAATCCGCATGTAGATCGGTTTGAGGCCGCTAACATAATTTTTTGGTTTCTTCAAGTAGAAGAGCAAGGAATAATTTGTACTCATGACAACATCATTTAAGTGAAACAAACCGAGCCGCCTTTGCAGCGAGCTCTGCATCACCACTGAAAAACAGATCTCAGCGATGCAAAATTAGCCTTGCAACAAAAACGAATCAAGATGTTTAAATTTTGAATATGTTGATAATCAAAATATTAAATATATTTCAGTGAGTAGCCATGTCGGAGAAAATGACTCACTTTTTTATTGGGAATTATTATAGGTTTTGTAGATACTGAAAAACAAAAAAGCCTGCAAACGTTTAATTTGCAGGCTTTTGTATGTTTTGACTTTTTGATGTGTAGCCCGTAGGGGAATCGAACCCCTGTTTCAAGAATGAAAATCTTGCGTCCTAACCCCTAGACGAACGGGCCATCATTTCTGAAGTGATGCAAATATAGGAGTATAAATTTTCAAGTGCAAATTTTTTTAAAAATAGGGGAGGAAATAATTTCCTCCCCTATTTTTAAAGCTTAATCTTCAAAATCTTAGAATAGTTCCAATACCCTTGTGGGTCATCGGCAGTAGCTTTTGCTCCGGCTCTTATATAGTAAGTCGTATTCGGAGATAAGTTTTGAAAGGTGGTGCCTTGTGGACGCGCTGCCGTTTGGCTATAATTTTGTTGAAATACGTTTAAAACGCCATCCGGAAAGGTATAGCCCTGTGTGTTATTAGTTGTATATAAGGTATCTGTTGTGCTTTTATATAAAAGAGCGCCGTGTATTGTTCAATTTGGAGGTGTAAAGTTATTTATATCACTAGAACAGCTTAAAAACTGTAAGATAACACCGAAGAATATAATTTTTAAAATTATCTTTTGCATGATGAAAAGTTTTAATAACCGGGATTTTGTATTAAATAAGAGTTAGCTCCAGAGTTGTCTATTCTAAAATAGTAAGTTGTATTTAAAAATGTTCTTGTCGGTCGGTTTGCAGTTTGATCTATTTTAAATATATACGACATTTTAGAAGTCGGCTCTCCTTTTTCCCATATTGGAAGGGGGTGATGAGCATGAATTGGTGTATTGTTAAATAATGTATGTGCAATATTCCATCTTCGAACATCCAAGTATTTATGGTGTTCGAAAGATAATTTTATTTTGCGCTCATGGCGGATTATAGACATATCAATGCGAGCATGTGTTTTTATACCCGCACGTTGTAAATAATATTTTACATTGGTGTAAAAGGGTGAGAATATAAAAAAAGAAAAAGCGACTCTTTTGAAGTCGCTTTTTTGTAGCCCGTAGGGGAATAACACCTATCGGGTATTAATCTATTTATCAGTAAATTACAAATTTTATTTTTCCTAACTCACCGAATCACTCACTGAATTGATATACTTTTTAGCTGCAATTGCTATATCTAAAGTAACAATTTTAGATTAAAAAACTACATTATTAATCATTGATGTTTTAAAGGAAGATTACAGTAGACCGCATACTCAAAAGCAGTCTTAACTGAATCTGTAAATTAAACATAATTCAAACCCTCGAAAATCATTAAGGGCCATCATAATAAGGTATCAATGGAGGGTTTTCCGGATTACCCGCTTCCATATATCTATGAACAAAGTCAATTGTTATTTCAGTTGAAGGCGGTATATAATTGTTATCGATGATTATAATTTGAGTTTTATCTAAAATTGAACTCGCTAGTTTATATAGGTAATCAAAAAAGCTTTTAAAAATATCAGTATTAACTTCTTTATCAATATTTTTCATTGGAGTATCAATGATAATAAAAGTCGGAATGGGCAGATCATGTTTTGCAGCAATTATGTGAATGGCTAATAGAAAGCAGCTATTAAAAAGTGTTTTTTTACCACCACTACCAGCGTTATAGAAATTCCATCTTAGATATTCTTCCCCAGCTGGGAGAATACTTACATCCCAATTATTTCGATTTATTGAAACTTTATCCTTTGCCGAAATCCCTGGCATTCCAACTTCAATTAATATTTCTAAAAATACCTCTTCTAGTTCTTCTATAAGTTCTTCCCCTTTGACAAAATTTGCAGTTTCTTCAGCTATCAATCTTTTTAACTCTCTTTCTTGAAGTATTAATTTGTGAGCTACCTCCTCTAATTTTTTGATTTCTCTAGGCATGAGCTTCATTCTTTTAATACTTTTTAATCTTTCTGTAAATGTCGCAACTGATTTGTCAACATCTCTGATATTTGATAAAAAAATTGATTCATATTGCTTAAGGTCATGCTGAAGTTTTTGATCCAGTTCTTGTCTAATTTTATGCTTCGCTGCAAACTCTTTTTTTGATTGTACTAATGACTTTTTATGGAGATCAATTGACGAGTCTAATTCTCGTATCCTTTCATTTAAGTCAATTTGTATTACTTCAAGATCATCCCTTATCTCTGGATTTTCTAAATCCTTGGGAGATAAACAAACTTTGCAGGTATCATCGTTGACTTTTCGCTTGGAAAGATTAGTTCCACAGTCTGGACAATTCATAAAATTAATTCCCTGAAAAACATTGGCGATCGTGTGATTTTTGGCAACTTTAAATTTTGAAGAAATAAGCTCTGATTTCAAGCTGGTCTGTTGTTCGATTCTTCTTTCTATATCTGTGATTCCTTGCTCTAAACTCGTTAAGCTCATTATTAATTCTCTTATTTCATTTCTAAGCTTGTCAACTGTGTGTGTATTTGAAGAGTAATCCGCTTCTATTCTTTTTTTCTCAATTTTAGCTTTATCAAGCTTCGCTTTCGTTGATTCTTCCAAAAAACTAATTTCTTCATCACTGGAAAAATTGAACTTTTTTAAAAATTCTCTTAAACCTTCTGCCGTTGCATGCTTTTGAAATCTTTCTTTTCGTGTATTAGTTAACTTTTCTTGAAGTTCTATTAATTTTTGAGTAGAATACTGAAATATATACTTCAATATTTCTTTGCTACTTTTGGTTTTAGTACCATCTTCATGCCGAAAAAATGAATTATCAAGCTTACTTTGATCGAGATAACAATACCACATAAAATTCTTCAAAGTTAATCTTACTAATGAGGTGTTTTCTTGAACATTTTTTTTTGCTGGAATTCGCAATACTTTTATATTAAGTAAATAAAAAATAAGATCACTTAAGCTATAAACCTGACCTGCGTAAACAGGTTGATTGCCTGCATTTACGGGTACATTGATTGTGAATGACTCTCCTTGCTCATTGATGCAAGAAGCAGTAACGATGGAACTGCTCTCAGCATTTCGTTCAAGCAAAACTTTATAATTACCTACAGCTAATTCAAGAGAAACACTAATAACTTCCTTCTGTATAGCTATTGTCCTTTCAAGGTTTCCTCCTAAACAAAAATTTATTAGTCTTGCAATAGAAGATTTTCCTGAACTAACTTTCCCATGAAAAAAAATAACTTGATGGGAAAGATCAATAGTCTCCTGACTTTTTTTACAATTCAGATTTAAAGAATAAAAGTTAATATGCATCATAGTATTTCCTTGCCATATTGAAGTGAACCTATCTCTGGGAAAGTTTTATAAATAAATTTCATAAGATTGGTTCCTGAATAATCAAAATTTGATTTAATTAATTTAGATCTTTCAAAAATGTCTTTAAGGTCTTCAGAAAGTCCCAAATTTTCTGTTGTCTTAATTCCTAGTTCTGTGATACCTAGATAATAAGATCTTCCTGCTTTTCGGAGATATAGAAGTCCCATTCCTACTAGGGTATTTATGAACCTTCGATATCGAAAATCCCAAGGTCCGTAACGAAATCTGACCATTTTGGACTCAACACTTGTTTTTTCATATTCTTTGGGAGGAGCCTTTAGCATCTTTTTTTTATTATGTAATAAGGCTCTTTCTAAGTAAGTAGGATATCTAAGTAAAAAGTCCAATTTTGCAAGCTTTGTTAGGCCTTCAATTTCACCGATATATTTATCACCTGAAAAAACATACGTCAGGATCAGTAATCTTCCTAGATGAATATGCTCATCTTTTTCCAAGCTCGATAGAATAGTGAACAGGTCTTTCATTATTTTATATCAAATTTTGGGGTCCACCATACCTTGCAGGATTCAGTCAATACACCAACTGCACCAATAATATGTTCATAAGTGCAATCAAGGAATATTTTAGGATCATTAGCCTTACGATTTTTGATTTCCCTTCTAACAGCTATTAGCATTTCCTGACCTGTTTTTTCTCCTTGTCCAATTTTCTTTTCATCATAAATTTCCTTACAAAGGTTTTGAGTGACACTCATGATTTGGGAATACTTTAAATCTGCATCTTCACTATCTTTATACATCCACGCAAGTGAATGTTGTTCAAAAGCAAATTTAAAGTCCTTAATAATACTAATATTATCTGCGTCTATTTCTCCAGCATCCATTTTTATTTCTAACCTTCGATAACCGTCTGTCGAATTAATTTTATGCTCCCTATCTTTTAGCAATAGTACAGCTGGGGTAATTTTCTCTGACTCCAACCAACTTTGGAAGTCTCTTAACTTGATACATTTGTCTGTTATTATTTGCGCAGCAATATCGGCTAATTCAGATTTTCCTGAAATGTAACTAATAATTGGATCGTCGTCTGATATGGTCAATGAAGATGCATGAAAACATTTAGCAATAATTAGATCTCCTATCTCTAATAACTTACTTTCAGTTAAACCCTTTAATATTTTGCAGTTTTTTAGTTCATTGTGGAGTTTCATATTAATATCATCAAGCCCACAAAATGTTCGTAGCCTTATTTTAGCTATGACATTTTTTGCATGCTCTTCGTCGCAA
Organism: Sphingobacterium sp. SGL-16; assembly: GCF_011043515.1. Classification (NCBI taxonomy): domain Bacteria; kingdom Pseudomonadati; phylum Bacteroidota; class Sphingobacteriia; order Sphingobacteriales; family Sphingobacteriaceae; genus Sphingobacterium; species Sphingobacterium sp. SGL-16. The sequence continues at coordinate 22,724 of NZ_JAAKGQ010000047.1, forward strand.
CCAGTATCTTTACATAGTCCTTTTATAAGAGTTAAAGTTTTAGATCTAGGTTTGAGTACATCATTTCCTTGTTTAATGTTTTCTATAAGTGTATTTATACATAAATGGGGTTTTGATTGATCAAATCCATGATTTGATACGATTGAAAATGTCCTGAATTTCCCAGGAAAGGTCATATCAAGAATAATGAATCGTTTGAAACTTTTTATTATAGAATCGTCATCAATTTTAAAAGGAGGTAAGTTAAGTTCCTTGGTTTTGATCTGAATCCCAGTATATGTACCGTCTTTATACTTTACAAGTAAATCTTCGTGATGCTCACAAAAAAGCTCTTCAAATTCTATTTGATTAATCATCTTCAAACATAAAATACCTGTGTAGGTAATTTGATAACGAAATCTTCTGAGCACATCATCACCAGGATCTTTTGAGTCAACTACACTATCAGGTCCAATATTTTTATAGCTATTGACTAATTCGGGCTTGAGTGCCTTCATATTATTATTCTGTTGCATTTATAGGTAATTGATTTTACTAATGTAAATAACGGTTAACATATTTCAAAAAGAGATGTTATTCTTAAATTTTTTCTAAAATTCAATTTTAGAAAAAATTGATTTGGTTTAAATAAAAAACATTTCATGCTCTTCATTCAAATCTAGGAAAAATTCTGTTATATTATATTTATTAAGTCTTCAGTTAATAAACAAACATAAAGAACGAGAGTAAATCAAGTCAAGTTTGGCTATTTCAAGATTTATAACTAAAAAAGTGAAATTTTAACAGAAATGTGTAACCCTATTTCAGGACGAGTCAAATGAGCAAGCGGAAGTTGGGCAAGCCCTACTTTTTAAGCCTTCATGCGCTGCATTCGGCTTTTTGAGTATCCTCCGGGAATACTCTTCTCATTTATAAACCATTTAAACCTTCTTTTTGGAATTCCCCATAGAATTCCTAACTATTTTTCACAATCCTATGCAATATTCAATTGGGTTAGCCTTAAACAGCTGTTTTTCTTAAATTTAATCTCCCCGCGCCCTAAATATACTGACTTAAAGTAGTTTGTAATTTAATAGAGATAGGATATGGAAATCAGAGTAGTGACGATGGAAGACCTCCGTCAGCTCAAGATGGAGCTGATCGAAGAGATGAAGGAAATTTTCAACCTTAATGCAAAAAATAGCAACGAGAGGGTATGGCTCAAAAGTGCAGAAGTCAGGCAACTATTAAAGATATCGCCGGGAACCCTTCAGAATCTGCGCATCAGAGGACTTTTGCCCTATCGCAAGATCGGAGGGAGTCTTTACTATCACAGGAACGATATCGGTTCCATGATGGAAAGGAGCAACTGTAATGGATAATACTTCCCATGCAAATAATGAACGTTCCTTTGAAAGGCTTTTTGATAGGATCTTGAAAGATAGTGGGCTAATTACTTCCCAGTTAGGCCTGATCATGGCGCTCTATTATTATTCCCATGCGAGCAACCTTAGACTGCCATTTCAGGTAAGCCGGAGAAAACTGATGGCATTCTCCAAGATAAGGTCCATATCGACCTACCACAGGTGCATCAAGACTCTTGTAAAGCTGGGATATATAGATTATGTCCCTTCTTACCATCCCTTGCTGGCCAGTAATTTTCGATTCCTAATACCCTAGAACTATGGATGGAAAGATCGAAAAGAACAGGTCGGTAAAGTTCAGCTTACAGGTGGATAAAAAGCTTGATAATTTGGCCAGGAAGCTCGGAAGGACAAAGCGTACGGCCGTGATCCAAATGATCGACTATTTCTACAACACAAAGAAAGATCCAATGGACATCAACGACCACGCCCTTAGAAACCAGTTATCCCAAGGGATCAACCGTATCCTGTCCTTCATCAAGCAGCAGGAAAAAGATCTGTTGTTACCCAGTTTCAACCTTTCCAGCGAAGTGTTGAAATTGCTGCAAGTTCAGTTCTCGGAATCAATTCAGCATAAACAAGCAATCCATGCCTTGACTATCCTTGTGAAAGATATGAACCGAACATTGGATTCGCTGAACAGACAATTGGATTCCGAAAAAATAAAGAAATCAGTACTGATTGCAAATGCAATTAAATTAGTTGACAATTTTCTAAAAGATAGGGATGCCATTGGTTGGAGCATGAGTTCGGCCAAGAAGGAAGAGCTCTATAAAAAGCTTATCTCCGACCTCCATAAGCTCTAGTCATGTTCATCAATATTTCTAAATCCAAGACGGGCAGCAATATTGGCAGCTGTGGGGCTTTGGTGAATTATCTGGAAAAGGAAAACAGACTCGTAGAAAATCTTTCAGAATCGGAAAAATGGTTCAATGGAAATTCCAGTGACATACTACCGCATGAAGTCAGGATAGCAATCGATGCCAATATCGCTAAACTGTCCAGGGATGACGGTAAGTTCTATCTGATCAACATCAGCCCGAGCCAAAAGGAGATTGCTTTTCTATTGGAACGATTTGGTGAGCAGGAGGCCAAGTTTCAGCTCAAGGAGTTTGCGCTCAAGGTGATGGATGCTTATGCCAAGAACTTTCATCGTGAAGGGATAGGTGGTCAGGCTGACCTGTTGTGGTTTGCTAAATGGGAGAAGAACCGCTATTACGGACATCAGGACAAAGCGGTAATCCGTGGGGAGAAAAAGCGCGGAGAACTCAAGGAAGGTCATCAGTTTCACATTCAGATCATCGTCAGCCGCAAGGATATCACAAATAAGATCAAGCTGAGTCCCCTGAATACTTCTCGGGGAAAAAACAAGTCCCATTCTCAGAAGCTCGGTCAGTTCGACCGAAGGGCATTTAAGGAATCAGGAGAGCTTCTATTTGATAAAATGTTTTCATATGACCGAGGATTGCAGGAAACTTTTCAGTTTTCCAATAGTGTAAAGAATGGCAATTTGCAAGAGCGAAGGCAGGTCGACCGAATCCTGCAGTTTTCTAAAGGCAGGGATGAATGGAGAGCTGTTAGCTTTCGAGAATTGTTTGCTGGAAAATCTCAGGCTATGGACTTGGTGGCTAATTTGCTTTCAGGTACAAGCCTGCCATCCGAGGGAATGGAAAGATCGTTTCCAAGAAGGCGAAAAAAACGCAAAGGGAAACGGCTAGGCAGGTCTTAGATTTATTTTTTATTCAATCCATGATAGGGATCAAAGTTCGGACACTGTCCTTCGGGGCGGGACAAGAAATTCCGACATAAACACTTGCCCATCGCACAGCTCCATCTTTTATTTCGTTGCTTCTTGCCCTTGCTCGGTCAGATCCGGTGCGGGCTCCATAATCATTTCTTGAAACTAAATAAGAACGTTATGGAAAGCAGAAAAAAAAGAAATCTTCTGTACAAGGTGGCAGAGGTTCAGCTAAGTTACAGCAACCGGATTCCCAGCTCTAAATTGCCCGTGGTGACTTCTTCCAGTGAAGCCTACAGCGTGATCATGGATAGCTGGCAATGTGAGAATTTAGAACTCTTTGAGCGGTTCAGGGTACTGCTGATGAATACGGGCAACCGCGTGATGGGTGTTTATGAGGCTTCCAGTGGCGGGATATCGGGAACCATTGTGGATATCAGGCTTTTGATGGTTACAGCGCTGAAGGCGACCGCTACGGGGATCATCGTCTTTCACAATCACCCTTCGGGAAACCTCAAGCCAAGCGCAGAGGATAGGAAGTTGACCCAGCGCATCCATGAGGCCGCAAGCTATTTGGATATCAGGTTGCACGATCACCTGATCGTTGGCCGGGAAAGGTATCTTTCCTTTCGGGATGAAGGGCTTCTATAGCCCTTTTTTTGGTCTTTCGAATTTTATTCCAGATCGGCTTCTCCATCAATCAATTCCATGCATTTCTCCACGAAGAGCACTGTTCTGGCTTCATATCGGTATTCTTCCTCCCAGTCCTGATCGGTGCATCCCATCAATCGTTCTTCGGTAGTGGCACCAGCCAGATTGTCAAAAAGCTTCATTTCTTCCCAGGATGATCTAGGAAAGATATCATTTGGAAATTGCCAGAAGCTCGAGCAGAGCTCATACAGGAATTTCATATTAAGGTTATAGGGTGTAAAATCAAAATAGTATTCCAATAGCCCAAGGCAGGACTGCCCGATAGCCTCTTTGTAGAGGAGGATCTTGATATGGACTTCTTCAGTATTCTCTAAATTTCTGCCTGCGTTGAAAAACGTGCGGCAGCTTTGTCTTCGGCTGTACCAATTTTTCAAGCAGAGCGATTTATTCTCCTCGGATATATTTCCTTTTTTGGGATGAATATAAAGTTTGGATAGAAAATTAGTTGATTTGTCTGTAGGGGTTAGCTCGTAGAGAATTTTATGGATGAGCGGATTATTTGCATCAAGCAGCTGCTGGATCTCTGAAGTACTGTAATTCAGGATCAACATGTTTATCTCAAACCTTTCTTTTATGTCCTTTATCAGTTGATCTATTCGATCCCTTAACGGTTGATCTGTGATCAGCAGGATATCCAGATTTCTAGCAACCATAATTTCTTGCGCTTCTGAAAAGTTTACTCCCCTAATTTCAAAGGTTCTATTACGTGATCCAAAGATTTGGAGGTATTTTTCCTCCGGTATTTCCTGATCTAGGTATGCTAGCATAGGTTTCATATCGTCCAATATCGAAAGATTTGGAAATTGATTCGCATCCGTTTGGTCGGGTTCGTTTGCAGTTTGGAATTTATATCTGAAATCCATGGTGATCTTGATGATGATAGTTTCTGATAGTTCCGCCAGCGTTTTCATCTTCTGTTCGATCTTTTCAAGGGTTTCAAGCGAAATCTGGAAATCATCTTCATACCGCGTTGCACGGTAGATTTTTTCAAGAATTTCCAAAAGATCATCATCAACCGCTTGATCTACATCAAAGACAGGTTTGCAGTAGGGATAAATTTTACATAGAGTCGCATGATGGCACCTAATGGAATGGGTAATTTTGTCCTTTCCCATCAGGACAATCTCCAAGTTCCTATAGGTTTGTTCCAGAACCTGATGGATCATAAAAGCGGACTTGGCGTATTTAGATCGGGATTTGAAATGATAATATCCATCTTTGAATTCTTCTATCTTTTTAAGGTCTCTTTTCTGGACTTCCTTGAAGAGCGCTAAACACGCTACTGGATCAAAGTCATTTGGGATTGGAGAAAACTTGGAATCAGGTTTTTGATAGACCAGGTTTTCAGGTTGGCATGAACAAAATAGAAATATATTTCCCTTTTTGATCTTTTCTCTAGCCTGAAAAGCAACAAAGCATTTGATCAGGTAGTTTTCATATTCTTTTATGCTGTTCATCATCTTTGGCGTAATTTCTCCGATGATATTGACATATTTATTCGATACCAAAAGGATAAGTTCCTGATGTTTGCCTGATTCATGGAAGTCGCTCCGATAAATACATTCGATCAGGAAATTGGAGGTCAGTATCTGGATTACCTCTTCCAACTTTTGGTCTAAGTGCAATTCTTTGGAAATCATAACTGATATTTTAAAAAACTCTAAATTTTGTCCAATAGCGAAATCTTTCGATGGTTCTGGTGTTTGTTGAACCACCATTGAACCCATTTTTGATTGAAGATATTGTAACCTGCATGGAAAGCATCGCTTTCGCTACCTTCGATGTCCAAGCTGAATGATCTGGAAAAGTAGGCTCGGTTTATTTTCAGTTCTGCCAGCATCTGCTTGATCTCTTTCTTATCAAAGTCACCTTTTTCTGTTCGACAGGAAAGAAAGAATTCATTGGCCAAATTCCTCTGTTTTTTTGTCGCATCTTTTCTATAGCTATAAGCCAAGCTATTCATGTATTCTTGGATGATCTTTTCAGGAGTTAGGCCAAGTATGGCACAGAGATACCTAATATTTGCATGGACGAAGACGGAATACTTTTTACTGCGGGAAGAATAGCGTTTATCGATTTCATGGTATTTACTACAAACCTGTTCCATGGAAAGGAACTTTTTTCTTAATCTTTTCATACGGTTATTGCTTTTGAAATATGAAGTTCAGCACACTAACTAGTCTATACAATTCAGAACCTCGCATAAATTATCCTAGAAGGAGAATATGTTATCCGTTAAATATTCCTTAAATTCGTAAATGGGTTGATCAAAAGATTTATCTTTAAAAAATTGACATCGAATTATGGAAAGGACACAACATATCCACGAAGGAAGAAATATCAAAAGGTTCAGGGAAATGCTGGGCATGAAGCAGGAAGCACTCGCATTTGAATTGGGCGACGATTGGACTCAAAAGAAAGTGTCACAATTAGAAGCTAAGGAAAAGATTGAAGCAGATATTTTAGAACAAGTTGCCAAAATATTAAATGTTAGTTCAGAAGCAATTCAAAAATTCAGTGAAGAAACTGCTATGAATATTATCTCAAATACATTTAATAGTCATGATTCGTCAACTTTAAATGCTATTAACTCTCATTGTACAATAAACCCAATTGAGAAATTAATGGAGTTGTATGAAGAGAACAAAAAACTTAATGAACAATTGCTAAATGCTGAAAAGGAAAAGGTAAAATACTTAGAAGAGTTATTAAAGTCAAAAAACTAAAAGTACACATACAATAAATGGATCCCTTTCAAACTTTGATTGGGATTTTTTTTGAAGCTAA
>NZ_JAAKGQ010000048.1:0-27869 GCF_011043515.1 Sphingobacterium sp. SGL-16
ATACAAACTTACGATGACGTAATTTTAATTCTCAATTCTCAATTCTCAATTCTCAATTAACAATTGTCAATTCTCTATTATCAATTAAAAAAGAGACGCATTGCGTCTCTTTTTGCATAATCTTCTGGCAAAAGATTCAAAATTATTGTTGTAGAAATTTTTAATAAGCTAGTGGAACAAGTGTATTATCTTCCAATCGAACAGGGACGGATTTCACGGTTGTGAAGCCATCGTCTTTCGAAATTATCTGCGACAAGTCGATTCCTTTTCGCGAGAAAGCTGTAATAATTGCTGTTCTAAATGTTGCTTTTGCTGAACCCCAACCTTTTCCTTTTACAGTTTCATTGTTGAGTTGGATAAGTTCTTCAATCGAATAATTGCTGAATTTTTCGATTAAGTGTTGATACAAGTGTACAGTTGTGTTTGACATACAATTTAAAATTTAAAAGGTTAAACCATAAATTGTATCCAGAAACTTTTTAGGGAAAATAAGCGTTGTTTAGTACGTTTATTTTGGCACGAAACCCGTATTATCTTACCACCGCGGTGACTTCACTCGGTTGGTATTGCGTACTGCAATTCTGAATACTCTACAAATATAGTAGACTTTATTTTAAACTTAAAAATAAAATTAAAATATTTTCATTTTGACACTTACTCTGTCAAAATGTCTTAAAGAATTCTTTTGGAACGTACCTTGATAAATCTTATGCGTAAAATTTAAACTGAAAAATTAAAAATATATGAGCACAGAAAAAGGCACTATTTCGATTCATACCGAGAATATATTTCCGGTAATCAAAAAATTCCTTTACTCAGATAATGAGATATTCCTTCGTGAACTTGTTTCCAATGCGGTCGATGCTTCACAAAAAATCAAACGTCTTTCTTCTTTAGGTCAATTCAATGGCGAGGTGGGAGAGTTGGTTGTTGACGTAAAATTCGATGAAGAAGCAAAAACGATTACCATTTCGGATAACGGTATTGGTATGACTGCCGAAGAGATCAAAAAATATATCAACCAAATCGCATTCTCTGGTGCAACAGAATTTATGGAAAAATTCAAAGAGGCTAATGATGCAAATGAAATCATTGGTCGCTTTGGTTTAGGTTTCTACTCGGCATTTATGGTGGCTGATAAAGTAGAGATTGATTCATTATCTTACCAAGATGGGGCAGAGGCTGCACACTGGGTGTGTGATGGTAGTACTTCATACGAAATCTCAGTGGGTACACGTACTACTCGTGGTACGGATGTAATCTTGCACATCAACGAAGACTCAAAAGAGTTCTTAAGCAAGTTCAGATTGCAAGAAATCTTAGACAAATACGCTAAATTCTTGCCTGTACAAGTTCGTTTCGGAACGAAAACTTCTTCTGAACCAGATGGCGAAGACGAAGAAGGTAAACCAAAATACAAATCGGTAGAAGTTGATAATATCATCAACAATACGAATCCAGCTTGGACAAAAGCACCATCCGAATTAAAAGACGAAGATTATTTGGCATTCTACCGTGAATTATATCCAAATACATTTGACGAGCCTTTGTTCTGGATTCATCTAAATGTAGACTATCCGTTCAATCTAACTGGTATTCTTTACTTCCCTAAAATCAAGAATGAATTAGAAATCCAACGCAATAAAATCAAATTGTACTCCCGTCAGGTGTTTATCACGGATGAGGTGAAGGATATCGTTCCTGAATATTTGATGTTGTTGCATGGTGTGATTGATTCTCCAGATATTCCATTGAACGTATCGCGTTCGTTCTTGCAGGCGGATGGTAATGTGAAGAAAATTAGCAATTACATTACGAAGAAAGTAGCAGACAAATTGCAAGAAATCTTCAAATCAGATCGTAAAGGTTTTGAAGAAAAATGGAATGATATCGGTCTATTCATCAAATACGGTATGTTGAGCGAAGAGAAATTTGCGGATAAAGCAAATGAATTCTGCTTGGTAAAAAATACTGAAGGTGAAAACTTTACCATCAAAGAATACTACGAGAAAGTAAAAGATATCAATGCGGACAAAGACGGTAATATCGTTTACTTATATACGTCGGATGCTGCACAACAAGATGGTTTTATCGCTAATGCAAAAGCAAAAGGCTATGATGTATTAGTATTAGATGGGCCATTGGATACACACTTTGCTTCTTATTTGGAACAAAAAGGTGGCGAGAAAGTACAATTGAAACGTGTGGATTCGGATGTAATCGATAAGTTGATTAAAAAAGATGAAAAAATTGAGTTGACTTTATCGGAAGAAGAAAGCAAAAAAGCTTCTGAATTATTCACAAAAGCAATCAGCCGTACCGATATGAATGTGCAGGTAGAAGCGTTGGCAGCGGACGAATTGCCAGTATCAGTAACTTTGGATGAGTTTATGCGTCGTATGAAAGATATGGCAAAAACGGGTGGCGGTATGGGCTTCTATGGCAACTTACCAGACAACTACAAAGTAACGGTGAACGGTAACCATCCATTAGTAAAACGTATCGTTGAAAGCTCGGAAGAAGAAGCCGAGAAATTAGCAAAACAAGCCTTCGACTTGGCTTTATTGTCTCGCGGATTGTTGACAGGAGCGGATTTAACATCCTTTGTTAAGCGTAGCGTAGAGATGATTTAATGCAAATCAAAAAATAATTCCTTAATCCTCATTGTGTTATTGCATAATGAGGTTTTTTTGTGTAGAAATATTTGCATACAATACGGTTTTCTACTACTTTTGTAGCACAAACACGGTAGGTATAGCTCAGTTGGTTAGAGCACTAGATTGTGGTTCTAGGGGTCGTCGGTTCGAGCCCGATTACTTACCCGCTTCTAAAGGCTTCTCAGAAATGAGAGGCTTTTTTTGTTTACCTAAATTACTCCTTAAAGCATATTGTTAATTAATAAATTAGAAAAGTGATAGTCCCTATTTTAATTTATAAAGTTTGCTGTATATTCATGACGGTAATTCCGAAACGGAATGCCTTATAATCAAATAACCTAATACAGTATGAGTACTTATCTTACTAATTTTAAAAATCTTCGTAAAGAATTAAAATACATTCTGTACATATCAATAATAATTATTTTTTTTATTGAATTTATTGGATATAGCTATGATGAAATTTTCCCTAGTGCTTATACATTTTCTAATATAATATTAAAAATATGTTACTCTTATGTAGCCTCCTTAATTTTTTATTATTTATTCGTACACTATAAAAGACAAGATGATAAAAGAAAATATTATGAAGTATTATCATCAAAATTAAACAAATTAATAAAAGATCATAATAGTGTTTTTGAAAAAATTGCTAGTATAAATGGTGTAAATGATGATGCAATGGATGAGATGAAGAAAGTTTAAAAATATTCCTTAAAAAAATAGGACTTTATCAAAAATATGATGGTGTATTTGTTGCAAATGTTGGACGCATTGATTGGAAAACGCGCTTAACAATAATTTCCAAAACTAGTACTAGAAATATTGAAAATATATATCTTCATTCATCTATTTTAGAAGTTGAATTGATACAGTTATTAGAAAAAGTTATCAATAATGGTTTATTTCAAACTTTAATAAGTTTTGAGAATATTAGATTAAGTAATGAAAATTTTGAAGATTTTTATAAAGATTTCTATAGTTATAGGTTATCAATCAAAAATTTAAGAATTTACAAAGAAAAAGAAATTGATATGTACATTTTATGATGATGTTAAAAAAATCTAAATCATCAAATTTAAAAATTTCTTTGCTTACTATATCTTAATTAAAATCATATAAATTTTCTTCACTCCAATTTGGATATTTAATTGTAAAAATATCACCAATAGTAGCATAAAATGAATCAAGTTCACCTGAAATCCAAAAATTAAAGTCTTTCATTTCAAGGATTTTAGTAAATTATGATTATTTATTAGCCTAAAATTTTTATTCTGCTATTGCAGTAAATGCGTTTTTTACTATCTTTGCATCAACAAAACACGGTAGGTATAGCTCAGTTGGTTAGAGCACTAGATTGTGGTTCTAGGGGTCGTCGGTTCGAGCCCGATTACTTACCCTCCCCAAAGCTTCAAGAATTTTCTTGAAGCTTTTTTGGTTTTTAAAAAAAAATTAATTTTACTTTTGAGCAATCACAACCATTATTAGCACGCTAACGAAATTTTTTTAAGCAGCATCTTACTTTTGAGAAACAAAAATACACACTAATTATGTCTTTAATTATCAAAGAAGGCAAGAGGAAATATGTCGTTCCCTCTATTGTCTTAGCAGAATGTTTCGCAGAAGAATCTCTCTGTACGTCTTCAGCTACAGTAACTTTTGGAAATCCTGGTCAAGATTTTAGTCCAGATATTGAGGATTGGAATGCTGGTTCACAAAGTAACAGTACCTATGAGTTTTAACTAAAACCAAACTTAATTATTAAAAATTTTTATGAATAATATTTGTTCTGATACAATAAAATCTATTGTAGTTGTTTTAGTTTGTTTTCTTGTTTTCGGTTGTGAAAAAACATATAATTCACAGGAAATAACTACTAATGCTGTACTGCAATTTACCGTTTATGGGATAAAAGAAGATCTTCCAGATGCAAATGCTTCTTTATATACGAAAAATGGATCTCCAATAAATAACTTTCAGTATAAGGAGTATGACGATATTAGCACGCTGAGCTACTTTGAAACGGAAGATAATCGAAAATCCATTGCAAAAAATTTAATGGCTTCGACAAAAATGTCGCCAGGGATAAAATATAGAGTGGAATTATTCGAAGTGAATGGAGATACCGAGAATCATTGGCGTACACTTAATTTAACTTCTAATGCTTCCGTCACCCTTACAGACACGATAGGAGTAGTACATGGCAAGACCTACAAATGGTATGCATATTCTTATAATACTCAAGATAATATTACAGTGCCAGCTAAGTCTTTAGATATTTCTATGGGGATAAATAAAGATTTTCTGTTTGCTAGTAATCAGCTGACGATTAATCAATATGGCAATACACCAATTAGTATTCTTTTTCAGCGGAAGACAGCTCGTCTGGCTGTAGATATAGACACTCGAGGAGCGAATGCGCATAATATTTTTAATCTTCAAGTAGTCTTCCCTTCGGGAATTATCAAGACGGGAAACTTTAACTTAAGAAACCAAACTGTCTCTGCTGTTACGAATGTGAATGCCGAGACTCTTACATTAAATACTTCAGGTTTCGTGAATGTAGGTGGGGGCTATAGAAAAGTTGCTTATCTCCATAGTGTTGAAGCTATTTCTCGTCCAGGGGATAATTCCTTATCTATTACTGTACCGACAATAACTTATACAGTGTCTAATGGATTAGCTGGAACGACTAATAATGTGACCTCTACAAAAACATCTCTTCCATTTAGTTTTTCGAATGTAACTGTAGGTATTGGGGAAGTGGAAGTTTAAAAGCAGATTTATTAGCGAAAGGTATTACATATAATACTGTAGAGTGGGCGCCTGCCAATTTATACAGGCATGATACAGTATCTACGCATCGGTATAGATTTTATCCGCATAATAATCAGACTACGGATTATAGAACACTATTTTCATTTAGAGGATATGTTCCTTTACAATTAGCGACTAGGACGGCTACACCAATTGATGCTTGTAGCTTAGTCTATCCGTATAAACGATGGAAGACGCCAAGCAATAGTGATTTTAGCAAAGCGAGTATGGTTACATCTAGCGGTCTCGTAGGTAATATTTTAGATTTATTGATTCAGATATTACTAGGTGGAAATGTTAGTAATTCATATGCAGAATTTAATTCTACCCTTCCGAATAATAGAATGGGCTACGGTTCACCAGGGGGATTGGTTTTTCCTTTAAATGGATATCTCCCAAGTTTTTCTCTTGTTAATTTTCCTACTAGTTTAGATGATGCTCAACCATTACTTTCACTTTCACTTTTTGAAACATTTGAGTCAGGTGGGATTTTATACAATTCGGGGCATCTGTGGACTTTTGATCCTACTATTGACTTAGGTCTTGGTGGTGTCATCAACGTAGCTACTGTTGGAGCTCAGCATTATCTTGCATTGACATATCCAGCGAGAGAAGTGTTGCTTGTTCCTGTATCAGAAGATCGAAAAGCTGTTACTACGACGGATTTACTAAATATTTCCTTGTTGAATAATACGCTTGGTATAATATCTTCTAGTTTTAAAAATGTACGTTGTATTCGTGATTCTAATTATGAAAATATTATAAAAAGTCCGTCGTATAAGCCCGAGGTCCAGTATGATAATTTGCCTCGGACATATTCAAAAAAAGATTTACTTAATTTAGGAATAGCACTGTAATTAATTAGAAGGAATAAAATTAATTAACCAATAATCAGTTAGTTGTACTTAATTGATAAAAGCGAGACAAAAAAAGTTTCGCTTTTGTTGTTTTATAAAATATACTTTGCTAAGTTTTGTATAAATGTGTTAGGATTTGTTGATTTGCTCTCAACTGATTTTAAAAATATAAGGCTTTTTCGTACTAGTTCTTAGAATCCCATTTTAATAAGTTATAATCCAGAACCCAATTATTAAATTAAATACTATCGAATTAGATATTAATTCAAATTTGGGCTCTTAGGAAAATTTGCGACATGAGCATATTTCGGTCCTAAGCTAATTAAAGCTTGTTTCCAAAGATCTTCGCCGTCGGTTATGAAGGTTAATTCTGTGCTGAATTTATTATGTACAGCCCATGAATTTTGATTTATCTCTTCACCCAACTGTCCTGCTGTCCAACCCGAATACCCTAAAAAGAATTTGATTTCGTCCGTAGATAAATAGCCTTCATTAATCATCATTATGGCTTGATCAAAATCTCCACCCCAATATATATCTTCGTAAATATGGGTGCTATCTGGAATTTTATCTATTGCTCGGTGCAGAAAGAATACCGCATTATTCTGCACAGGACCACCAATGTAAAGCGGGAAATCTACGACTTCTATATCCATAACATCAGAAAGTAGAAGCTGTGAGCGATGATTCAAAATCATACCTACAGTACCATCTTCATTATGTTCACAAAGTAAAACTACAGAACGCTCGAAGTTTGGATCTAGCATGAAGGGCTCAGATAGTAACAAACTACCTTGTTTTGGCGTATGTGCATTGAACATAGTTAGTTTCCGTATTTGTTATAGCTAAATCTACAAAAAAAATGATAACCGAAAGATAAAATTCCATCTTTTAATCGACTTTGTAGGTAGATTTTTATAACGCTTTTAGTAAGTTTGTGATAAAGTTAACAAAGTATTCATGGCGATAGAACATAAAGATATAGCAGCGATACGTGAAGATTATTCAAAAGGATCTTTGTCGGAAAACGATACCTTACAGAATCCTTTCGAACAGTTTCAATTGTGGTTTAATCAAGCATTGGATTCTCATGTGTTAGAACCAAATGCAATGGTATTAGGGACTATAAATGAAGCTGGTTATCCATCGACACGTGTAGTCTTGCTAAAGGATCTGAAAGCGGATGGATTGAGTTTTTTTACAAATTATACGAGTCAAAAAGGACAAGATATAGCACGACAATCTAAAGTGAGCTTATTGTTTTTCTGGGGTGAGCTACAAAGACAGGTACGTATCGAAGGAGAAGTGAGTTTTTTGCCTGCCGAAGATTCGGATGAATATTTTGCATCGCGACCAAAAGGAAGTCAAATAGGTGCATGGTCTTCTCCACAATCTCAAATTATTGCAAATAGAGAAGTGTTAGAAAGTAATGTGCTGAACAAAGAGCAGGAGTATAAAGATTTGGAAAATATTCCACGACCTGAATTTTGGGGTGGGTATTTGGTAAAACCTGTTCGCTTTGAATTCTGGCAAGGAAGAAGTTCAAGACTGCATGATCGTATAGTTTATCGTAAAGAGCATAATGTTTGGACTAAAAATAGATTAGCGCCATGATAGAAAATTTAGTGAATGACCTCCAGCAAAAGTTTGGAGAGTCTAAGATAAGTTTAGTAGAAGGTGCTAAACAAGATACCATCATTGTTAGTGAAGATATCCTCACTGAGCTTTGTCTTTATTTACGTGATTCGCCATCATACTATTTTGATTTTCTGGCTAATATTTCCGCTGTGGATTATCATCCTGAAAATCGCTTTGCCCTAGTGTATAATTTGGCTTCGTTACCTTATCAAACTCAGATGACTATTCGCGTAGAATTGACTGTTGAAAATCGTACTGCAGAAAATCTTCCAGAAATACCTTCAGTAGCTAGCGTATGGCGTACTGCGGATTGGCATGAACGAGAAGCCTTTGATTTGATGGGGATATATTTTACAGGACATCCTGACTTACGACGTATCTTGCTTCCTGATGATTGGGAAGGCTTTCCATTGCGCAAGGATTATGAAGATGCAGAGTCATACCACGGTATCCCAATAAAAGGAGAATAATATGCTGGAAAAATACAATCAAGGATATCAAAAATATATAGACAAAATAGCCAGCGTAGGTTCTACCGAAATGGTTATTAATATGGGGCCACAACATCCATCTACGCATGGTGTGTTGCGTTTGGAGCTCATTACAGATGGTGAGATTGTTAAAGATGTGATTCCTCATTTAGGTTATTTACATCGTTGCTTTGACAAGCATGCAGAGTCAATGAGTTATGGTAAATCCATTCCATTTACGGACAGATTGGATTATTTGGCTTCTATGAATAATAGCCACAGCTTCGTAATGGGGGTGGAGCGAATGTTAGGAATCGAAGATAAATTACCAAAGCGTGTGGAATATATTCGCGTACTGGTATGTGAATTGAATCGTATTGCTTCGCATTTAATTGCTGTCGGGACCTATGGGATTGATATAGGTGCATTCACACCTTTCTTGTGGTGTTTTAGAGATCGTGAGCATATTATGAATATGCTGGAGTGGGCATCGGGATCTCGTATGCTATACAACTATATTTGGGTAGGAGGCTTATTTTACGATTTACCTGTAGGTTTTGAAGAGCGATGCGTGGATTTTGTCAAGTACTTTAGACCTAAATTGGACGAATTGGATGAGATTCTGACTAATAACGAAATATTTATTCAACGTACCGCTAATATTGGAGTTCTACCGGCGGAGGTAGCTATAAATTATGGCTGTTCTGGTCCTATGTTAAGAGCAAGTGGTATTAAATGGGATTTAAGACGTGTTGATGGCTATTCTGTTTATCCAGAATTGGATTTCGAGATTCCAGTAGGTCAAGGTTTAGCAGGAACTGTAGGCGATTGTTGGGACCGTTATAAAGTTCGGGTAGATGAAATGCGTGAGTCCCTAAAGATAATTGAGCAATGTTTGGATAGGTTAATGTCGGACTTTGCGCGTTTGCCTGATTTTGATCCCAGAGCTTTAGTGCCTAAAAAAGTAAACTTAAAGGCACAATCATATTATGTAAGATCAGAAAACCCAAAAGGAGAGTTAGGATTCTATTTCGAAACACAAGACAAATCTGATATTCCAAGACGTGTTAAAGCACGTGGTCCAAGTTTTAATAATTTATCCGTTCTTCCTGAATTAGGCAAAGGAGTATTAATTGCTGATCTAATAGCAATTTTAGGATCCATTGATATTGTATTAGGAGAAGTGGATCGATAAGGAATAAAAACGCAAAAAAACGCATAAAAAATTTGCATAGTAAACTAAATTTTGTACTTTTGTAGTCTCATAATTTAAGTTTATAATTGGTTAATAGGAGAGTCTACAACAGCCCTGTTGTAGGCTCTTTCTTTTTTTAGATACTCTGCTTTATTTTTTTTATATTCAAATCAGATAACCAATACTTATTTCCATGAGACGTCTACTATTATTCTTTTTCGTAATAGTGAATTTTCAACTCGCCATTGGACAAGTTTGGTTGTTGCCTTCCGAAAAGACGCAATGTGTTATTCCTTTCGAAATTATTAACAATCTCATCGTCGTCTCCGTGAAACTGAATGCGGAACCGCTTACATTTATCTTAGATAATGGTGTTAAAGAGACCTTATTATTTGGTGAGGTGGATTCTCTACGCCTAAAAAATACATCAGCGTTTACTTTTCAAGGTTTTGGAATTGGCAAACCCATCAGTGGTCTGATGTCCAGACATAATAGATTGGAAATAGGTTCTGCTGTAGATACTTCGCATCACTTATATGTAATAACGGATACCGCATTTAATCTTTCTAAAAATATAGGTGTACACATTCATGGCATTTTGGGTAGTGCGTTTTTTCGAACCAATGGAGTGGCAATAGATTATATAAAGAAAAAGATCGTTATAGCGCGCAATGTGGATGATTTGGGCATTAATATCGCAAAATATACCGCTTATCCAATTTCTATTGAAAATGATCGTGCTTATAGTATTGTTGATTTTGTCACACCGAAAAATACGTATACACAACAGAAATTGCTTTTGGATTTAGGAAATTCAGATCCAATGATGCTGTTTGCTCCGGAATTAGAAAATTATACTATTGCCAAGCCTTATATTCGTGACTATTTGGGTTTTGGTTTTAATGGAGCAGTGTTTGGGCTTAAAAATAGAATTTCAAAATTAATAATAGGAGACTATACTATTCCCTTGCCTATAGTATCCTATCCAGATACAAATAGTTATGATCGAGAAAGAATAGTAAAAGGAAGAGTTGGTTCGATTGGTAATCAAATATTGAGTCGATTTTATGTGATTTTGGATTATACCAACGGGACAGTCTATTTACGAACAAATCGAAATTTCAAGAAGCCTTATACCTTGGATATGAGTGGTCTGGAAATAGTACATTCGGGTTTTGAATTTGTACGACATCGGGTTACAAATTTTGTGGAAAGAGGGAATGAAGGGGGTACTACAATCAATTTTAGCACAGAAGTGAATTACCTTATAGAATTACATGCTAGCTATGTTATTGATCAGGTCCGGCCAAATTCTCCTGCAGAAAATGTGGGTATCAAAGTAGGGGATAAGCTAACTAAAATAAATGGACGTAAGGTAGGAAAAATGAAGTTACAAGATATTAAAAACAAACTGCAAGCAGGTGAGGATAAGTTGGTCAAGATTGAGATTGAACGGGAAAACAAAAAGATGGTTGTGGAGTTTAGGTTAGAAGATCCTCTGTCCCTAGCTAAAGAATAACTAGCTGCAAGAGACTACGCTCTCACAACTAGTCCTTTATAAATAGTTAATCAAGTGGGCGCATAAAATTCATTAATGCTCGGTCATGGTTGTTGACTATTTTGGATTCATTATCAAAATACATAGTCACGCCATTCTCTGCAGTATATGGATCCCATTTCGGTAAAACCCCATCTACATTTGGATTACCGTGCTTAGCAAAATTCAACCATGCTGAACTCATCTTATCTGAAAGTTTCCAAGCTTCTGCCGTATTACCTGTCCAGTCTGGTCTCAAGTCCACATTATAGAAAGCTAATGGAATATCAAGTCCGTGAAAAGAACCTTTTGTCGAATCTTCTACACCGCTTTTCCAAGCTAAGAAATAAGCATATACAGGTGTGGTAGTTTCTTTAGAACGTGCATCGGCTGTACGAATGGTAAAAGGTCTAAATACTACATCAACAGAAAGTAAATCCTGTGGCGTAAAGTCGGGATAAGCGGTTTTATATAAATTGATGAATTCCTCTGTTTTTTCGCCATATGTTTTTTCCAAACGCTTTTTAGCCTCTTCCAATGTTAAATTCTTTTCGGCATATGCTACTGGCATCATTTCATTTAAAGTAGAACCAATCATTACAGGAATATCTTTGGAGATATCTGCAAATCCAGGACTGAATGGTTGTTGTAACAAAACATCACCATCCGCCGAAGGCGCAAAGCCAAACATAGTTGGATTGCCCGGTTGGCGAGGACCACCGGAAAGTTGAGCTACAGCGTCATTACCAGCTTTTACAAGACGGAAGTAATCTACTGTGTCTAATTTATCCAATTCATTATTTGCGATGCCTAGTTTTTCTAACACAGCATTTCCTAATGCTTGAGATTTTTCTTTCGTCATGGTATTAATTAAAGTACCACTTTGAATAATAGCTTTGTGGAATAATCCTTTAGCCGAAGGCATACACATTAACGTACCGACTTTGCCGCCGCCACCAGATTCCCCTACAATGGTCACATCATCTGGATTGCCACCAAATTCAGTAATATTATTTTTAACCCATTCTAATGCTTTTACAATATCGAGCATGCCTGCATTGGCAGAATGTGCATATTTATTGTCAGCAGCAGACAAATCTAAAAATCCTAATATATTAAGACGGTGGTTTACAGAAACAAATACGATATCACCTTTTTTAGCCATCGCTTCTCCGTAAGTCATAGGGTCATTGCTGCTTCCCACAAAGAAACCACCCCCATGTAACCATACCATCACGGGTCTTTTTTTCTTGTCTTTAAGACCTTGTGTCCACACATTGACACTAAATAGTTTTTTTTCATCCATCGTAGAATCAGGAATCCATGCTACGATTTGTTTGGCTACAGGTCCAAATTTGTCGCACACTAAAGTGTCGCTCCAAGCATCAGGATCTTGTGGAGATTGAAAACGTTCTGCTTTACCATAAGGAATTCCTTTGAAGGCATAAACAGTGTCTTGATAGCTACCTTTTACTATACCATAAGTCGTTTTTGCTACAGGTTCGTGGGTCTTAGTGGATGAACTGCAGGCTGTTATTAAAGAAACAACGAGTAGCCCAGCCCAAGCTAATAAGCAATTCGATTTTTTCATAGAATTTAGTTTATATGTTTTTCAATTGGTTATTGAGTAATCCAAAATTATATGGATTATGATTGCAAGAAATAGAAAATAAAGGAAACTTAATAGCTCTTTTTAACAAAATAAGGGTAAAAATGTAAAATGGGGTAGAAGGTTGTTTATTAAATAAAAATCCCCTCAAAGTCAAAACTTTGAGGGGATTTCAAACTAGAATCATGTGTATAGATTACTCGAAGTATTCTTTTATTCTTTCGAAGAATGATTTCTCACTTTTGCCTGGTTGCGGTTTGAAGTTAGCCGAACCTTTTAGTTTTTCTAAGATTTCTCTTTCTTCAGATGATACTGCTTTCGGAGTCCAGATATTCACATAGATCAATTGATCACCTTTGTGATAAGAATTTACTTCAGGAATACCTTTACCTTTTAAGCGTAAGATTTTACCACCTTGTGTTCCTGGATCGATTTTAATTTTAGCTTTACCATCGATAGTCGGGACTTCTACACTTGTACCCAAAGCTGCGTCAGCAAAATTGATATACAAATCGTAGATAACGTTGATACCATCACGTTTCAATGATTCGTGTGGTACTTCTTCTACTAAGATGATCAAGTCTCCAGGGATACCACCACGAGGCGCAGCATTACCTTTGCCACTCATAGACAATTGCATGCCTTCGCTTACACCAGCAGGGATATTGATAGAGATTGTTTCTTCACCTCTTTCTAATCCATCACCACGACAAGTCGTACATTTAGCTGTGATTTCTACACCTTCACCATTACAAGTAGGACAGGTGCTAGTAGTTTGCATTTGACCTAATATCGTGTTGGTAACGCGTCTTACAGAACCTTGACCACCACAAGTTTTACAAGTGTGGAATGAAGATTTGTCTTTGGCACCCGTACCATCACAAGTATGACAAACGACTTGTTTATTTACTTTTACTTTTTTCTCTACGCCTTTAGCAATTTCTTCCAAAGTCAATTTGACTTTGATGCGAAGATTCGTTCCTTTTTGTACACGACGTCCGCCACGTGACCCACCGCCACCACCAAAGAAACTTTCAAATGGATTACCGCCACCAAAAATGTCACCAAACTGGCTGAATATGTCATCCATATTCATGCCACCACCAGCACCACCGCCAAATCCAGCTGAATTACCTGCATGACCAAATTGATCATATCGTGCTTTTTTGTCTGGATTGCTTAATACTTCGTAAGCTTCAGCCGCCTCTTTAAATTTCTCCTCTGCTTCTGCATTACCCGGGTTTTTGTCTGGGTGATACTTAATGGCTAACTTACGATATGCCGATTTTATTTCTGCAGCGTCAGCTTGGCGTGATACGCCAAGTACGTCATAATAATCTCTCTTTGACATTTACTTTTATATTATTGTCCAATCACTACTTTAGCGAAACGGATTACTTTCTCATTTAATGTATAACCTTTTTCCACGACATCAATTACTTTGTTTTTCATGTCCTCATTAGGAGCAGGAATAGCTGTAATTGCTTCTTGGAAATCAGCGTCAAACGCTTCGCCTACAACATTCATTTCTTTCAAACCTTCGTTTTCTAAGATTTTACGGAATTTGTTGTTTACTAATTCAACACCTTGCTTCACAGATTCCACGTCTTGTGCTGTAGCCATAGCATTCAATGCTCTGTCAAAATCATCCAATACGGTCAATAATTTTGAAATTACACCTTGACCGGCAGTTTGGATAAGTTCTACGCGCTCTTTTGATGTACGTTTTTTATAATTGTCAAATTCAGCAACCAAACGTGCATATTTGTCATTTGCTTCTGCTAATTTGTTCGAAAGAATTTCTTCTTGCGATAGCTCTGCTGCTTGCTCTTGCGCTGTTTCTTGCTCTTGATTGTTCTCGTTTTGCTCTAAATTCTCGTCTTGGATATTCTCTTTTTCGTTCATCATCACACTATTTTTAAGATATTTGAATAGCTCAAATACTTTTACCAATAATTTTGCCATTATAAAAATATCCGACACCTTGTCAGTGTTTGCTGTAAGTACACTTCCAAAATGTCGGATTACATAAGTTTTGTCAGTTTCTTAGATGCTTACATTATCGTGTAATGCGCCATCAGCAGTTTGAAGGATACGTGATGGCATATTGCGAATAATTTGGTAATCATGTGTAGCCATCAATACCGCAGTGCCCGAAGCCGCAATGTCTCGTAATAACAAGATAATTTCTTCTGAAGTCGCAGGGTCTAAGTTACCTGTTGGCTCATCGGCAAGGATAATTTCTGGATCATTCAATAATGCACGTGCAATTACAATACGTTGTTGCTCACCACCCGAAAGTTCGTGTGGCATCTTGTGTAATTTGGAACGAAGACCCACTTTTTCCAAAACATCTATCATCTTGTTTTGGATCAACTTTTTGTCTGTCCAGCCTGTAGCTTTCAGTGCAAACTCCAGGTTTTTTTCTACCGTTCTATCGTTTAATAAATGGAAATCTTGAAATACTATACCTAGCTTACGGCGTAAAAAAGGAACATCATTTTCGCGTAGTTTCTTTAAATCAAATCCAGCGACTAAACCTTCGCCATCTGCAATGTGAAGTTCGCCATAAATGATTTTCAATAAAGAACTCTTACCCGAACCCGATTGACCAATAAGATAAATAAATTCGCCGTTTCCAATCTCTAGGTTGACATTCGAAAGAACTAAGTGTTTTTGTTGGTATATATCAACGTTTTTAAGACGTATAACTGTATTGTCTGCCATTTATATTAAAGTTCAATTTTTTTAATTTGACCAAAAGGTAACTCTTGAACAATCTTCATGATTTCTTCTGCTTTGTCCTCCAAACCAATCTTCACTAATGATTTATCGGGTCTATCTACTCTGAAATATGCCAATAAAGTAAATGAATCATCACGCAATTGCACATAATCAGGGATTTTAGCTACACCTTTTACTTTTATTACATACATAGATAACAAAGTTAGAATTTTTTACCAATTGCTTACCACCCAAACGCTATTATTTCAATTTTATTGGTTGGCTGTCAAAAATTTTAAAGTATTAATGCCATCCGCATAATCATCTAACGCTGGACATTGGCTTCCGCCTAATGAAAATAGGGGAGATTCTATATTTAAATGCGCTAAAGATGTAACACATTGGATGTTTTCTTTGCGAGCATTGATATAATCCTCGACTTCCTGTAAGCTTTCATATTCCTGATAGAATACTACAGCTAAAGGTGAAGCTATATTTTCATCTTTTTTCAATAACAAGAATCCATTGTCGTAGTGCTTATCACCATTCACCAAATAAATTGACTTGTTGTAGTCGTAATTATTATTGTATTTATAATGATCTTTAATAGGGCTATGTTGCTCTATGGCTTCAAAGAAAGTTGCAATAGGGTAGTCTTTTGGGATAAATAATTTAGATACCGAACGACATCCCAATCCAAAATAGTCAAAAATATCATTACCCAATTGCATCAATTGTTCTGTTGTTTCATTACCGGTTAATACCGCAATAGAATTTCTGTTTTTACGGATAATATTTGGTTTGCTACCAAAATAGTATTCGAAATAACGTGCGGTGTTATTGGATCCTGTAGCAATCACCAAGTCAAAACCAGCTAATTTTTCTACGACTTGAATTTGATAATGGAATTGAGGTTGAATATCCACAAGCTTATTCAATACAATAGTACTTAAGCCGGCATCATCAGAAGAAAGTTTAATTTGCGCTGTGAATCCTAAAATCAAAGTGGAAAGAACATCATGAAAGCCTACCAAAGGAATATTGCCCGCTAAAACTAATCCTACTACTTTGGAAGTTTTTGTTACTTCATAGGGCGAGGTCCAGGCTTCTAATTTTTCAACGGTAAGGTTTTGTCCTATTGCTTGAAACTGTTTTAGAATATTTTCTTTGGTATACCAAGGATTGCGATTTTGTATACTTTCGATGCGCCAAAGTGTGTCCTGATCGGGTTGGAGTAACCATTCTCCCAGCTGCGAAAATGCCTTAATTCTATCGTTCTTTGTCAAAATATGTTATTTAGAATAATTCTGATAATTATTTGCTTTATCTTTGTAATGTCAAATAAGTAAAAAGCCTACTGGTTTTGTATACTTTTATTATGAAAGTTAAAAACCGATTTTTACTTTTGACGTTACAAAATTAGTTTATTTATTATAATTGTGAGGTTATAAATGGCGATAAAAATTACTGACGAATGCATTAATTGTGGGGCTTGTGAACCAGAATGTCCAAATAATGCGATATATGATGCTGGTGTTCCTTGGAAATTCTCTGATGGTACATCTTTAGACGGTGTAATTGACTTTGGAGACGGCGTTACTATTGATGCTTCAGCATCTCAAGATGCTATCTCGGATGAAGTATACTATATTGTTTCTGACAAATGTACAGAGTGTGTAGGTTTCCACGATGAGCCTCAATGTGCTGCTGTATGCCCTGTAGACTGTTGTGTAGAAGACGAAGATGTAGTAGAATCTCAAGAAGAATTATTAGCTAAAAAAGCTTGGTTACACGCTGAGTAGTAAATATATTAACGATTTATAGGAAGGCACGATTATTTAATCGTGCCTTTTTTATTTGCGTTGCATTGGTATTTTTCTATTTTTGTTAAACATTAAAATTCTACTACATGTCAAAAAAGAATGTGGGTTATCTTATGCTAATAACGATAACCATTGCCATAATAATTACCTTTTTATACGAATTTAACATTGTAAATGTCGCCCCAGGAGTAATGCTAGCTGTTCGATGGATTACAGCAGCAGTGTTAATACTTAATGGTATAGTGCGCAAAAATCTGACTACCTGGATTTTGACTTGTTTGGTATTAGGGGTGTTCGTGGGGTTAGATTTTCCAGATTTAGCCAAATCTTTACAACCTTTAAGTCAGGCTTTCATCAAGTTGGTGAAGACAATTGTAGGTCCAATCTTATTTGCTACGCTTGTTTTTGGAATTGCAGGTCACTCTGATCTAAAATCTGTAGGCCGTATGGCATGGAAATCTATGCTCTATTTCTTCTGTGCCACGACTTGTGCTATCTTCATCGGTCTAGCAGTTATTAACCTTACTAAAGCTGGCGTGGGCGTAGATGTTGCAAATATGCCTCATGAAGAATTACCGACCACATCAGCCATTACGGATTCAGATAAAAAAGCCTTGTCTCACATTGATGAAAGTGTACATGGTGTTTTTAAATTCAACACTTTTATCCGTGACTCTTTTCCTGAAAATATTGTAAAGTCAGTATACGAGAATAAAGTATTGCAAATTGTAATATTTGGGGTGATTTTCGGTATCGGCTTGGCGATGGTAGAAGAGAAGAAACGGAAACCTTTAATTGATTTTACAGAAAGTCTCTCGGAAGCCATGTTTAAGTTTACTAATCTGGTCATGCTATTTGCTCCGATTGGCGTAGGGGCTGCGATGGCATATACTGTTGGTCACTTAGGTGTCGATATTCTTAAGAATTTATTTATGCTCTTAATGAGTTTATACATAGCACTTTTAGTTTTCTTGTTTGTAGTACTACTTCCAGTAGCTTTATATTTAAAAGTTCCTATTAAGAAATTTATAGCAGCTATTAAAGAACCTGTTTCTATTGCATTTGCAACGACGAGTTCGGATGCAGCTTTACCAAAAGCAATGGAAAATATGGAACGTTTTGGTGTACCGCGTAAGATTGTATCTTTTGTGATTCCTACGGGATATAGTTTCAATTTGGATGGTACGTCGTTGTATTTGTCATTAGCCTCAATTTTCGTTGCTCAGGCAGCCGGAATTGATTTAAGCATAGGACAACAATTATTGATCGCATTTACATTGATGATTACTTCTAAAGGTGTGGCTGCAGTTCCTCGTGCTTCTTTAATTGTGCTAATTGCAACTGCAGATCAATTTGGATTACCAACGTTTGTAATTGCTGCGATTTTAGGTATTGACGAATTAATGGATATGGCAAGAACTTCCGTAAATGTAATAGGAAACTGTCTTGCTACGGTTGTAGTCTCAAAATGGGAAGGTGAGTTTGATGAGACAGCTTCACAAGATCCAGAGTTTTTGACGAAGTCTATGGATTAGAAAATTATAAATTAAATGAAAATTTATTGAGCCTCGATTTATCGGGGCTCTTTTGTTTGTTAAGGTTTTTTAATCCTAAAATTGAAGAGTTTGAAAATATTTATTCCCCATATTCCATAAGAGGAGTTTTGAGCATGCGAATAAATAATTAAGATAAGATACTGTTTGCTTAGTAACAAACTTGTTTCATTGTGCCGTTTTGTGTATTGAAAATCTAAAAATGATTATTTTTCGACATGAAAACGCTATTCCTTTCCATTGCTAGTTTATTTATACATTTCATAACAAGCTTATCCTTTGCCCAAGACTTTAATATCTTAGAAGCTGAATTTGCAAAATCAACTATTCTGCCAAGGCACCATTATGGATTTTGCTTATATGATCTGGATAGTAATCGTGTGGTATTTGGCAAAAAGGAAAATCAACATTTCACGCCTGCATCTAATACGAAAGTATATACTTTATTTGCTTCGTTAAAACATCTTGGGGATTCCATTGCTGGGATACATTATGTAGAACGTGGAGATTCTTTGATTTTTTGGGGAACTGGCGATCCAACTTTTTTACATCCTCGATTAGATACGCGAAAAGTATACGAGTTTTTAAAGAATACGAATAAGAAACTATATTATGTTGTTCAAGAAACAAGTGAACCAGCGTATAGAAATGGCTGGTCAATAGAAGATTACGAAGAAGACTATCAGCCCGAAATAGCACCTTTTCCAATTTATGGCAATTTGGTGAAAATACGTGCAAATGGAAAAGGGTTGGTTGCTTTGCCGAGCTTTTTTGATAAGCACATTAGTATTCGAGAACGTATGCAACGAAATTTTTGGGTTTCACGTAAAATGAATTCCAATCAATTTGAGATGTCCAATCTGAATGTGCCAAAAAATTATAGTACTAACAAACCATTTATCTGGTCGGACAGCCTTGCTGTGCTATTGTTGCAGGATACGCTGAAAAAGAAAGTCGGTATGCTGACAAATTATGAAAGACCTGCTGATTTGAAAACGTTGTATTCTACTAGTAGAAATGTAGTGTTAAGAGAAATGATGCTTCCAAGCGATAATTTTCTTGCAGAACATTTAACTATGCTAATTTCGGATAAGTTGTTTAATGGATTTTATACGGATTCACTTCGTAATCATATGCAGAATGCATATTACAATAATTTTCAAGATACCATATTTCTTCGTGATGGTAGTGGATTGTCTACGTACAATAAGATTACACCTCGCAATATGATTGATGTATTATTAGCCATCAAAGAAATTGTTCCTAATGATAGTCAACGTTATTTATTCTTCCCGACAGGAGGTGTTGATGGAACATTAAAATCAGCCTATTCATTGGATCAAGGTGTACCTTTTGTTTGGGCAAAGACTGGAACAATCAATTCTGTACATTGTCAGTCTGGATATATTGTAACAAGAACGGGAAGAAAATATGCTTTTTCATTCTTAAATAATAATTATGCTGTGCCAACATCGTATATTAGAAGAGAAATGGTACGAATAATGACTTTTATTCGTCAAAATTACTAGGCAAATTAGTTTAGCATAGCTTATATGGAAGAATATCAAAAGAATGATAAAAAATTAATTCGATCTTGGGCCATGTTCGATTGGGCTAATTCGGCTTACAATCTTGTCATTACCTCAACAATATTTCCAATATACTATATTACGATTACTTCATCAAAAGATGGAGGAGATGATGTAGTTAATTTCTTTGGATTCGAAGTCATTAATACCGTTCTTTCTAATTATGCCTTGGCTTTTGCTTATTTAGTAATGGTATTGGCTTTGCCTTTCTTGTCTTCTTTCGCAGACGCGAATGGAAAAAAATTACAGGTTATGAAACTTTTTACCTATATAGGTTCAATAGCTTGTATGGGTTTGTTTTTCTTTAAATTGGACACCTTAGAGTTGGGGATTATATGCTTTACACTGGCAGCCATGGGATACATTGGAGGAGTCGCTGTGAATAATTCGTATCTTCCGCTTATTGCTACTCCAGATAAGCAAGACGCCGTAAGTGCCAAAGGTTTTGCGTATGGTTATGTCGGATGTGTGACTATCCAGATTATCTGTTTTGTATTTGTATTGAAGCCAGAATGGTTTGGAATTACAGATGCTTCATTTCCTGCACGATTATCCTTTTTGTTGGTTGGATTATGGTGGTTGGGTTTTTCTTTGATTCCATTCAAAGCTTTACCCAATAATACACCTTCTATAGCGGCACAAGGTGTATCCTTGATACAACGTGTGAATTCCGAATTTAAAAGCGTGCTTTCTCAAGTTCGTGCTAATCAAGGTATCAAAAGATTTTTGCCGGCTTATTTTTTTAATTCCGTAGGGGTACAAACTATTATGGTGGTGGCGACGATGTTTGGACAGAAGGAGTTGGATTTGGAACAACAATCTCTAATTATAACTATAATTTTAATTCAATTAGTAGCCATAATTGGAGCTTACATTATGTCTCTTTTGGCTAAATATTGGGGTAATATCGTGGTGTTGCTTTTGGTTACTTTATTGTGGGCAAGTATTTGTATTTCTGCTTTCTATTTAAGTAATGCTACTCAATTTTATGCACTTGCGGTGATGGTGGGTTTGCTAATGGGGGGGATACAATCACTTTCGCGGTCTACTTATAGCAAAATGTTGCCAGAGGATTTAGAAGATACAACTGCTTTTTTCAGTTTTTATGATATTACGGAGAAGTTAGGAATAGTCGTTGGATTGGTTTGCTTTGGATTAATTGAGCAGATTACGCACAATATTCGTTATTCAGCGATATCCCTTTCTATTTTCTTTATATTAGGATTTTTGTTATTATTGAGGGTACTAAAATTTAATTCACACTTAAAATCAAGCGTCAATGAATAAAAAGGTGGAATTGTTTATTCCTTGTTTTATAGATCAACTATATCCTGATACGGCGTTCAATACCGTCAAATTATTAGAAAAGGCAGGATGTGAGGTGATTTATAATTCGGAACAGACATGTTGTGGGCAGCCTGCATATAATGCGGGGTTTTGGGATGAAGCAAAACTTGTTGGCGCAAAATTTTTAAAAGATTTTTCGGATATTAATTACATTGTATCTCCATCAGCATCCTGTGTTGGAATGGTGAAAGGAGGTTACGATGATTTATTCACCAATAGTATAGAACATAACACATGCAGATCTTTGCAAAGAAATATTTTTGAAATATCCGATTTTTTGGTGAATGTTTTGAAAAAAGAGTATTTCGGAGCGGAACTTGTGGGAACAGCTGTATATCATGATTCGTGTTCTGCTTTGCGCGAATGCAAAATTAAAGAAGAGCCGAGAAAACTTTTATCACATGTTGGTGGGCTAGAGATCGTAGAAATGCGAGATCAAGAAACATGCTGTGGATTTGGAGGCACGTTTGCCGTGAAATTTGAAGGAATTTCGAGTGCTATGGCCGAACAAAAAGTTAAGAATGCGCAGGCTGTAAATGCGGATTATATTATTTCGACCGATGCCTCTTGTTTGTTGCAGCTTCAAGGTTATATCGAAAAGCATAATATTCCAATCAAAACCATGCATTTGGTGGATGTCTTGACCTCTGGTTGGGCAAATATTTAAAAAGAAAAACTAATACTTATAAACATGAATACTAGAAGAGATTTTATTAAAAACTTGGGGTTGGTGACAGCGGGGGTTACACTTGCTCCATCATTAGATTTATTTGCTGCTAAGAAATCCTGGTTCGAAATATCATTGGCTGAATGGTCATTGCATCGTACGATTAATAAAGGTGAATTAAAAAATATAGATTTCCCTCAGTTTGCTGCGGAAAAATTTGGTATCTACGGTGTAGAATACGTAAATCAGTTTTTCAAAGACAAAGCAAATGATATGACATATCTCAAAGACTTGAAGAACCGTGCTAAATCAAGTGGCGTGACCAATGTGTTGATCATGATTGATGGTGAAGGTAATTTGGGCGATGAAGACAATGCTAGACGCGCTAAAGCTGTAGAAAATCACTATAAATGGATTGATGCCGCTAACTTCTTAGGCTGTACTTCGGTTCGCGTAAACGCTGCTGGTAAAGGTACTAAAGAAGAGGTAGGTAAGCGTGTTGTCGAAAGTTTGTCCACATTGGCAGATTACAGTAAAAAAGCAAAAATCAATGTGATAGTGGAAAACCACGGCGGTATTTCTTCTCACGGCGATTGGTTGTCAGGTGTTTTGAAAACTGTTGGGAAAAAGAATTGTGGAGCTTTACCAGATTTCGGGAATTTCTATGAATATGATCGCTACCAGGGAGTTATTGATTTAATGCCTTATGCTAAAGGTGTAAGTGCAAAATCTCATGTTTTTGATGCTAACGGTAATGAGCGCAATATTGATTACGATAAAATGATGAAAATCGTTAAAGATGCGAAATACAAAGGTTTTGTTGGTATCGAATACGAAGGTTCGGAATTAAGTGAAATTGACGGTATCATCGCGACAAAGAAATTGTTAGAAAGATATAAATAAGCATTTTATGCTGAAGAATTGCTTTCTTATTTTCTTCTTTCTGATATTTACAAATTTGACTTTTGGACAGAACCTTCAAAAGATGCAAATTTGGCAAGACAGTTTGTTCCAATTAGGACAAAAGGTATTTTCTAATACCTCGGAAGCAGAAAGGATAGAAAGCAATTTTTTATTTGTAAAAACATTAGTCTCTGCACTCAAAGAGCCTAATTCTTATTACTTCGATTTTGAAAAGTTGAATGTAATTTCCTGTCTCAGAAGTCCTGATAATAATTTTAGAATTTTCTCATGGAATGTTCCATTGCATGATGGTTCCTATTTATTTTACGGTAGTATGCAGCTCAAATCTGGAGATTTGAAATTAATTCCATTATTGGATAAGACTTTTGAAATTAAGGATGTAAATAAAGAATCACTTGAATCTTCAATGTGGTATGGTGCTCAATATTATGAGATTATACCGTTTACTAAAAATCAATACCTCTTATTAGGTTGGAAAGGCCACCAATCTGAGTATACACATAAAGTTATTGAGGTATTAAACATTCTGCCAAATAATATAATCCAATTCGGAGCTCCTGTTTTTTCAGAGGATAAAAGTATCTTCCGAAAGATTTTTTCTTATGATAGAAATGCTACGATGTTTGTAAAATATAATAAGACTAAAAATCGAATAGAGTTTGATAATTTAGTAGCTATTGATTCGAGTAAAGGTAAGAATTATAAAAAATTAGTGCCGGATTTATCCCATAATGGATATGAAATCCGAAATGGAAAGCTTTATTTCGTAGAAAATATTGAAGCTTTGAATCCAGATGGGTTTGAATTGCCCAATGCTGATTCTAAAACTAAGGTATCTGGGTTTTAAATCGATGAAAATTGTTTTTTCGGATTAAATCACTTTCTTTGTTGTGGATTGAAAAATAAATAACATATTAATCTATTATTATGATTGAACAAAAAGATGATGCATTAGTAAAACATTTAGCCAAGCAAGGTGTTGACGACAAAATGGTCAATGGGCATCCTGCAGGACTATTTGTTTTGTTTTTCACTGAAATGTGGGAACGTTTCAGTTATTATGGTATGCGTGCTTTATTGACACTATTTCTGATAAGTACCATAGCAGATGGAGGTTGGGAATGGTCGAACGAGCGAGCAATGAAATTATATGGTTTGTATACAGGTCTCGTGTATCTTACTCCCTTAATTGGTGGAATTATAGCTGATAAAGTTACAGGTTTTAAAAAAGCTATTTTGATTGGAGCTTTTATAATGACTTTAGGGCACGCTTCCATGGCATTAGAAGGTATTCACCAATATTTCTTCTATATAGGATTGATATTGATGATCTTGGGTAATGGTATGTTCAAACCAAATATTTCTTCGATGGTAGGAAATCTATATCCAGACAACAGTTCTAAAAAAGATGCGGGATACACTATTTTCTATATGGGGATCAATGCAGGTGCTTTCTTAGGCATGTTATTATGTGGATACATTGGAGAGAAAATTGGTTGGCATTATGGTTTTGGTTTAGCGGGTGTCTTCATGTTCTTTGGTATGTTGCAGTTTTATTTTGCACAAAGAATCTTTGGTATAAATGGGGACTCTCCACAACAAATCAAAGATTTTCATGATAATAAAATAAAAAATAATGAAGAAGAAAAAGAAGAGGAGTTACCTTCTAATGTAGTAAGAGACCGTTTAGTTGTAGTGGCAGTATTAATGATTGCTAGTATTGTATTTTTCTTAGCATTTGAACAGGCTGGTGGTTCTATGTCAATTTTTGCAAAAGATTATACGCAGCGTGTACTTTCAGGTTCTGCAGCAACTACGTTCAAGTGGGTGGATGGTATTCTTACTATTGCACCGATTATCATTGTAACTTTAGTGTTGTCTGCGTTAGCAAAACGTATTTATAAGCAATATCCATTAACAATTATATTCACAGGAATTTCATTTGCTGTGATCTGGGGATTGGGTCTTTGGAAATTGGTACGTGAGTTTGGTGCTACCGAAACAGAAGTTGCGGCTTCTTGGTTCCAAATCTTAAATTCATTTTTCATTATTTCCTTGGCTTCTGGCTTTAGTAAATTTTGGGAAAAAATATGGAATCCTTCCGGACCTGTAAAATTTGCACTAGGATTGATTTTAGTAGGTATTGGCTTTGCAGCTTTAGCATATGGAGCTAGTGAAATTCCTCAAGGAGCAAAAACGGCCTCAGTACACATGATTTGGTTAGTGATTGCCTATTTCTTCCATACAACTGGTGAATTATGTTTATCGCCTGTAGGTTTATCTTATGTAAGTAAGCTTTCACCTAAAAAATTCTTGGGACTTCTTTTTGGATTCTGGTTCTGTGCTTCAGCAATTGCTAATTTTATCGGTGGATTCTTGGGTTCATATATTGATAAGATTACGGAAGAACATTCTATGGCGTATTTCTTTATGATATTCGCAATTATTCCAGGGGTAACGGCATTGTTACTTATATTATTTAACCCCGTATTAAAGAAGATGATGCATGGTATCAATTAACTTGCTCGTTTAGAAAATAATAACGCTCATCCTTAACAGATGAGCGTTATTATTTTAAGAATACTATATGATTTCAAAGTCTAAATTGTATTTTTGGTTCTTAAAATTCAAAATTAGAATATGAGTCAGACTACGGACAATTCTTTTTCAGCGGAATTGGAGAAGCAGGGGATCGATGGGCACTTAGTATTGGGACATCCATCAGGACTTTTCGTTTTATTTTTTACTGAGATGTGGGAGCGTTTTTCCTTTTACGGAATGCGCGTATTATTAATTAACTTCTTGACCTCGGCTATTTTAGTTGGTAGTCCATTTTCAGGTTGGGGTTGGGATCCCGTGCAAGCAGGTGCTTTATATGGTACCTATGCTATGTTGTTGTATATTACACCTATTTTTGGAGGTATATTAGCCGATAAATATTTAGGTTATCGTTGGGCTGTTGTAATTGGTGCAGCGATAATGACTTTAGGCCATTTGTTTATGGCTTTTGATTCACCATTATTCCTTTATTTAGGTTTAGGCGCATTAGTAGTGGGAACAGGTTTCTTTAAACCAAATATGACATCTATTTTATCGGAAATGTACAAAAGCTTCCCACAAAAGAAAGATGGCGCATATACTATCTTTTATATGGGTGTAAACGCTGGTGCATTCTTCGGAATGATGTTGTGTGGTTATTTAGCAGAAAAAGTGGGATGGCACTGGGGCTTTGGTCTTGCAGGTATCTTTATGTTCTTAGGAACACTTCAATTCTGGTTTGCTAAACCAATATTTGGAAAAGTAGGGGATCCTCCAACAGCAGAACAAAAAGCTGCTGCAAAAGCACAACAATCAGCTTCATTAAATCCAGATGATAAACCGAATCCATTTACAGGATTGGATACTATCTTAATAGTTGTAATGACTTTATTAGGATTGGCCTATGCATTTAACGATCCATTGTCTAAGATTGCTGGCTTAGATATTTTGTCAGGTTTGCAAATGGGGGGCTTTGCGGGGCAAGATGTTGCTATTCTTACTGCATTGGTATTATTTATTTTTGTGGTAGTTTCTCGATTGACACGTTACACTAAAGTAGTTCGTGATCGTATGATCGCGGTGATTATCTTCGCATTCTTTGTGATATTCTTTTGGATGTCTTTCGAGCAAGGAGCCTCTTCTTTAGTAATATTTGCACGTGATAATGTAGATCGTACGTTATCTGGAAACTCATTAACTATTTTCAATATTGTGAATACATTGTTGACAGTAGTTCCTTTAGCGTTAATTACTTATGTAGTAGCTAAACTGACTAAGGCAACTTACGGTAAAGCACCATTATCAAATATTGTTCAATTTGTATGTTTTGCAGGTATTTGGGCTATTGCTGGATGGATGTTATATAAAGAATTCACGGCAGAGTCTTCAGAAATTACTGTTTCTTGGTTTTCTATTCTGAATTCATTCTTCATTATTGCTTTCGCAAACTATGTATCTAAAGTTTGGGACTCTAAATTCAATCCGCCAGCTGCTGTTAAGTATGGTTTAGGCTTAATCATTATGGCTATTGGTTTTGGATTGTTAGCATTTGGTGCTTATGGGGTTCAAGCAGGAATTAAAGTTTCTATGATTTGGTTGGTATTAGCTTACTTATTCCATACATTAGGAGAGTTGTGTTTATCACCAGTTGGTCTTTCTTATGTATCTAAATTAGTACCAGCGCGTATGATTGCCTTTATGTTTGGTATGTGGTATTTAGCTATCGCTATTGGTAATAAATTGGCTGCTATATTAGGTGGAGAGATTGAGAATATTACGAATCAATATTCGTTAAGTACATTCTTCTTGATTTTTACTATTGTTCCAATAGCCGCAGGCTTAATCGTAATGGCATTGAATCCGCTACTCAAAAAATTGATGCACGGTGTTAAATAAAAACATTCAAAAAGCTCCTAAGAATTTA
>NZ_JAAKGQ010000049.1:0-27416 GCF_011043515.1 Sphingobacterium sp. SGL-16
AAGATAATAATTTACGTTCGGCTTCTTGCAAGGGATATCTGTATTAAGGATGCTAAACTAAGAAATTTTTAACACTCCCCCCAAGAATTCTGCTTGATCCCCGCAAAGCTCATCCACATACCCTGACCGAGATTGTTCGAACCCTTGGGTTCTCGTGCAAAGCGGGCAAAACGAAAAAAGCCCAATCTTTCGATTGAGCTTTTTAGATTGTGATCCCGCTGGGACTCGAACCCAGGACCCATACATTAAAAGTGTATTGCTCTACCAGCTGAGCTACGGAATCTTACTTCTTTTTTGAAGTATCCTTCGTTGTTTGAAGTGATGCAAAGATAGCTATTTCATGCGTTTCTGCAAACTATTTTGCGTTTTTTATGGTAATTTTTAGCAAACTTACTGATTCTTAAACCGATAAATTTGCATCTTTTTTTACTCGTTAATAGCTTTCCAAAGCATATCTTTCAATTGCGTAATATTCTTACCCGCAACTGAAGAAATAAAGATGTAAGAAATATCTTTAGGAAGCTGTGCTTTCATTTCTTCTTCCAATTCCTCATCCAACATATCGGATTTGGTAACCGCCAAAAGACGAGGTTTTGCCAACATCTCAGGATTGTATGACTTCAATTCGTTCAACAAGATAGTATACTCCTCTTCTATCGTACGATCAGTATCGGCAGGCACCATAAACAACAATACCGAGTTACGCTCAATATGTCTCAAGAAACGGTAACCTAAACCTTTTCCTTCGGAAGCGCCTTCGATAATACCCGGAATATCCGCCATTACGAAAGATTTGTTGTCGCGGTATCCTACGATACCTAAATTTGGAACAAGCGTTGTAAACGGATAATTTGCGATCTCAGGCTTCGCGGCTGATACCACAGACAGTAAAGTAGATTTACCTGCATTCGGAAATCCTACCAAACCTACATCCGCCAATACCTTCAATTCCAAAATCACCCATTGCTCTTTACCGGGCATACCTGGTTGAGCAAAACGCGGTGTTTGTTGTGTAGCTGATTTGAAATTGTTATTTCCCAAACCACCTTTACCACCTGGAGTCAAGATTTTTGTTTCACCATCTTCGGTAATTTCAAAAATCACTTCTCCTGTTTCGGCATCTTTTGCTACCGTACCAAGTGGCACTTCTAAGATTTCATCCTTACCTGTCGCACCTGTACGCAATGCAGAACCACCACGCTCACCGTCTGCCGCAATAATGTGCTTACGGTATTTTAAGTGCAACAACGTCCAGTGCTGCGAAGAACCTTTTAGGATAATATGTCCACCACGGCCTCCATCACCACCGTCTGGCCCACCTTTCATTGTCGTTTTATCGCGATGCAAATGTGCAGATCCTGCCCCACCATGCCCCGAACGACAACACACTTTTACATAATCAACAAAATTTGAACCTTGAGCCATATATAGATGTATCTTTTTTAAAAATTATTTTTGGTAGCTATCAATTACAGCAGACAATTCAGCGAAGATAGTTTCGATCTCACCAATACCGTTTACTTTAGTTAACTTACCTTGTGCTTCGTAATAAGGCAATAGATGAATAGTTTTGCTGAAGTATTCCTCAATACGTTTTTTCAATTTATCGGCTGCATCATCCGCACGACCAGATATCTCTTGGCGTTTAGCGATACGTTGCGTCAACTCCTCTTCTGTCACATCCAAAGCCACCACACCAGAAATCGAAGTATCTATACTATCCAAAAATGCGTCTAATGCTTCTGCTTGTGCTACTGTACGTGGAAAACCGTCGAAGATAAAACCTGTTGCCAAAGGATTCTTTTTGATTTCCTCTTCCAACATAGCGATAGTAATCGAGTCAGGAACCAAATTACCTTCTGCAATGATTTGGCTTACTTGTTTTCCTAATTCAGTTTGATCCTTGATGTGTGCACGGAAAATATCTCCTGTAGAAATATGTACCAAATTGTATTTTGCAATAAGTTTTTCTGATTGAGTTCCTTTTCCTGCTCCTGGAGGACCGAATAATACAAGGTTTAGCATAGTTTTGATTATGTTTATTTTGTGACAAAATAAAAAGCCTAATCCTTGTTAGAATTAGGCTTTCAGTTAACTAAGTGCACTCCAAGGGAGTCGAACCCCTAACCTTCTGATCCGTAGTCAGACGCTCTATCCAATTGAGCTAGGAATGCTTCAACCATCACTTCCGGGTATAGCCTCTTCCGTTTTGGTGATGCAAATATAGGTAAAAAGCCTTTAATACCAAATTTTACAGCACTTAATTTAGTAAATAATTTTAAAATTTCAACTAACTCTGTGAATTTCAGGAATAAAAAAGGAGGAAAATTTCCTCCTTTTTTTAGATTTATCAAACAACTATTAGTGTTTTTCGACGTAATGTTCGTTAGGCACGTAATCCGCAACCATTTCAGCAGCATAATTTGTTGGTTCTGCTTTACCAAAACGGCGTTTTAAGCTATCCATTAATGAATATACTACGGGTACGACTACCAATGTCAAGAACATCGAAGATAATAGACCACCGATAATAACGATCGCCAAACCTCTGTTCATATCCGCACCATCACCTGTCGCAATAGCAATAGGAATCATACCGAATACCATCGCAATAGTTGTCATTAAGATTGGACGAAGACGCGCGTGGTTGGCAGCTACCAAGGAATCGTGTGTATTCATACCTTCTTCCTTACGGTGGTTCGCAAAGTCAACCAACATGATCGCATTCTTAGCCACCAAACCAATCAACATGATAATACCTAAGATCGTAAAGATGTTCAACGATTGATTCGTCAACGCTAAGGCTAATAAGGCACCGATGAATGATAAAGGAATAGAGAATAACACGACAAATGGTGTAGCAAAGTTGTCATACAAAGCAACCATTACTAAGTAAACCAAAATTAACGAAGCCATCAACGCAATACCCAATGTACCAAAACCTTCAGATTGGTTTTCCATGTTACCACCCCAAACGTATGATACACCTGCTTTACGAGGCAACTGACTGAATTTCTCTTCCCATTCTGCCGCAATAGTACCTGTAGGACGACCGATTACACCACCTTGTACCGATACAGCAGGCGATTTGTCGCGACGCTCTAACATCGTTGGACCAGAACTGTATTCTACTTCAGCAAACTGATCTAAGGAAATATTAGCACCTGTACTATTTGTGAATTTTAATTTTTTAACATCTTCTAAACTTGTACGTCCTTTATCATCAAATTGAATGTTAATGTCATACTCATTATCACCTGCACGGAATTTATTATCTGTATTACCAGAGAAAGCAGTTTGCATGGTCATACCTACTGAAGCCACATTTAAGCCTAATGAAGTCATTTTCTCACGGTCTACTTTCACCGAAATCTCCGGGTTACCTGATTCCGAAGTCAATTTCACATCACGAGATCCAGGAACTTCTCTTAATAAATCCGCAGCTTGTAAGGCAAATTCTTGTGCATCTTCTACTGTAGAACCAATGATGGTTAACTTCAATGGTGCTTGCTCCGCTCCCATGATACCTACTGGTACAGATTTGATTTTTGCACCCACTAATTTTGGTAGCAACTCATTACGCAATTGAACCGCAAATACTTTGGAGTTCATGCTACGTTTAGCCTCTTCTGTTAAGATAACGTGAATTTCGGACTTGTAACGAGAACCCGTTGCCGAACTCATACCACCTTCAGAAGATTGACCTACTGTCGTAATGATTTTTTCAATTTCTGGTTTTGAAGCTAAGATATCTTCTGCTTGACGCGTTAAGATGTTTGTTTTCTCCAAAGAAGCATCTTTTTCTAATTCAAATTGCATGAAGAACTCTCCTCTATCTGAGGATGGGAAGAAATCCGCACCAATAAATCCAGCAGGAACTAAGGCAATAGATGCAACGAACAATACTACAGAAACTAATAAAGTGATTACTTTATTACCTCTTGAACGCAATGACCATCTTAAGATATCCGAAATTTTGTGTGTAAACTTATCCAAACCAGCTTCGAAACCGTGAACGATTCTTCCGAAGAATGAAGTCTCACTTAAGTATTCTAGTTTACCGAAACGAGAGTACAACCAAGGCACTACAGTAAATGAAACTAATAAAGACAATAAGGTAGATATAATTACAGTCACACAGAACTGAGCCAAGATATTAGCCACTAAACCTGTAGACATCGCAATAGGTAAGAATACTACCACGATTACTAAAGTAATCGCTGTTACAGTAAAACCAATTTCCGAAGCACCATCATAGGCTGCACGAACTTTGTTTTTACCCATCTCCATATGACGGTGAATGTTTTCAATTACCACAATCGCATCATCGACCAAAATACCTACTACAAGAGATAAACCCAGTAAAGACATCAAGTTCAACGTATAACCCATTAGCAATAATCCAATGAATGTTGCAATCAATGACAATGGAATAGCCACCATCGTGATCGCCGCATTACGCAACGAGTGTAAGAAGAATAACATGATGAAACCTACCAACACAATCGCAATAACCAAGTCATGGATTACGTTGTCTGCAGCTGTCAATGTAAATTCTGATGAGTCATTTGCTACCGAAATCTTAACACCTTGTTCTGAATAATCTTTCTCTACCCCACCTATTACATTCCCCTCTTTGTCATACGTAGCAATTGTATTACGTACCAATTCCGACACTGCAACGGCATTCGCATCAGATTGCTTAAATACTTGCAACATGATCGTATTTTGACGGTCTACACGTGCAATTTTCTCAATTTCCACGATACCATCTTGTACATCCGCTACATCTCTCAAGAAAATAGTAATACCTGCAGGAGTAGTCAAAGGTAAATTTCGCAACTCATCAATACTTCTCACTTTACCCGCTAGACGAATAGTCGTACGGTTATCTTTAGAAGCGACATTACCTGTTGGGAAGTCCATGTTGGATGAAGCAATAGCTTGTTGTACCGCTGAGATACTTAATCCATAACCTTGGATCTTATCTGGATCAATTTTCACTTGAATCTCACGTTCTTCACCACCAAGCATATCTACTTTAGCGACACCATTGATACGCGCGAAAACAGGTTGAATTTTCGTATCCAATAAATCGTATAATTCTTTCTCTGTCAATTTGGATGTTACCGCTAAGCTCATGATAGCCACATCATCCAAAGAGAATTTATTTAACGATGGTGTCTTGGCATCATCTGGTAAGTCGTTGATAACGGAGTTGATTTTACGCTGCGCATCCGTCAACAGGAAGTTTACGTCTGCACCGTTATTCAAAGTTACCATCACGACTGATACCCCTTCTAATGAAGTAGACTCAATCTTTTTTACCATCTCCAAGGAGGCAACCGCATCCTCAATTTTTTTCGTTACTGTATTTTCAACCTCCGTAGGCGAAGCTCCTGGATAAACCGTTTGAATGGTAATTACATTCACCTCGAACTTTGGAATCAACTCATACCCCAATTGGGAATATGAGAATAGACCACCGAGCGTCAAAATGATGAATAACACCAAGATGATACTAGGTCGTTTTATCGATATTTCTGAAATTTTCATAATAGCTTTTTACCCAATCTTATTTAATAACTTCGATTGCAGTTTGATCTAACAAGTTAATTTGACCTGAAATGATTACTTGATCACCCGCGTTAAGACCGCTCAACACTTCGATGTTGTTACCAAAGTTTCTTCCTGAAACCACCTTAGTTTCGATTGCTTTACCATTTTTAGCAACAAATACTTTGTTGTCTGATACAGAACCTACAAAAGCAGTACGAGGAATTACTAATACGCTAGCTGCAGATTTGCCACCGAAATTAGCCGTACCGTACATTCCTGCACGAAGATCATTTCCTTTGTTAGCAACTTCTACTTCTACTGGAAAATTTAAGCTACCATCTGATTTAGGAGCGATAAATGTAATACGACCAGTATATGATTTATCTGTATAAACAGAAGCTGTTACATCTACAGATTGACCTACAGCTAAACTTGCCACATTTTTCTCATCTACGTTCACACGTAATTTCAACGAGCTTACGTTTACAATGTCAAAAGCTGGAGTTCCTGGATTAACATACGTTCCTGGCTCAATTTTACGTGCATTCACAATACCCGATACAGATGTTTTGATAGTTACATCACCAGCAGTTAATTTAGAACTACGTAAGTTGTTTTTTGCTGTTTCAAATTGCAATCTCGCTTGATCCAATTGTTGTTGTGTTACACCACCTGTTTTGTAAGCACTCTCAAAACGTTGTAAGTTTTGTTGTGCATTATCATAGTTTGCTTGCGCGTTAGCTACATTGACATTTAATTTATCACCCTCAACAATAGCTAAAGTCTGTCCTGCGCTCACACGAGAACCTTCGTCCACCAAAACTCTAACCACACGACCAGCTGCCTCCGCAGATACAGTTACTTCTTGCTTAGGCTCGAAAGTACCATTTGCTGCATAAGTACCATCTATAGATTCCATACGCGCTGTATCAATACGTACTGCTACATTTGCGTTAGTTTTTGCCGCTTCCTGAGTTACAGCGTCATTTTTTGCTTTGTTATTTTTTAAGATAAAAAAGATTCCTCCTAATGCTGCTGCGATAATAATTACCGTAATTATTGCACGTTTCATAATATATATTTAGTCTAATTTGCGTTTACTAATGTTTTTAATTGTCCGTTAGATTTTATCAACTGAATTTCAGCAACTTTGTATTTCAATAAAGCTGTGTTCAGATTGTTTTGCGCATCTGCATAAGCATTCTCTGCATCAAGCAATTCTGTCAACGTAGCTAAACCATTTGCGTAGTTGTTATTGGTATTGTCCAATACTTCTTTAGCCAAAGCTACATTACTTCTATTCGTATTGATTGTCAATAAAGAGTTTTTGATTTGTGTCTTCGCATTTTCATTTGCTAAGGAAAGACCCAATTTAGCATCCTGAATATCGACTTCTGTTTTTCTCAATTCGATATCAGCTTGTCTGATTTTCGAACGTGTAGAACCCCCATTAAAAATTGGAATAGATAAATTCAAACCTAATCCTGAGAAATTAGACCATTTGAAACCATCACTACCAAATGTAGGGAATATATTACCCATACCTAAATATCCAAAGTTACCTGTAAAAGATAAAGAAGGATAATAAGTAGAAACGATAGATTTACGATTCAATTCCAATAATTCAGTCTGTTTATTCAAAAGAGCGATTTCAGTACGGCTATTTACATCCGCTGTATCATACATTCTTTCTACTGAGATATCGAAAGTTTCCTCTGGTAATACAATGTCATCTGTAATGTCCATTCCGATAGCAAATTTTAAGGCATTTTCTTGAAGTTCTAATGCATTGATTACTTGCTGTCTTTGTGCCTCTAGATTATTTACCGCTACTGTTGTACGATCCAAATCAATTTTCTTACCTAAGCCCGCATCAACCAAACCCTTGATTACGTCACGAGTTTTACGTGTGCTTTCTAGATTGATATCTAAAGTTTTGAGTTGAAGTTGTGTTTGAAAAACCTCATAATAGCTATTCGCTACCTTCTCAATTAGATTCTCTTCAGTAAGCGTATTATTAATTTGATAAAATTCACGCGTAGTTTTAGCAGCTTTCAAACCAGTAAATAAGGATTGATTAAAAAGCTGTTGATTTACAGATACGGCTGCATTAGTTTGCCACTTTTGTCCAAAGGCAACCATAATTGTTTCTCCTGGTTCACCACCAAAAATTTCGGCTGGCAAAGCACTTTTTTGCAACAACGGATTATAATTAATGGAGCCATTAGCATTCACCTGCGGTAGAGCTCCTGATCGAACTTCGTCAATCTTATATTCGGCATTTTCTACATCCAAAGCAGATTTCTTCGCTTCAGCCTTGTTTTGCAAAGCATATTTTATTGCTTCTTGTAAAGTCAAGACCTCTTGCGCATTCGCATAAGAAGCACCAAACAGACCGGCTAATAAAACAGCTATTATTCTGATTCTTTTCATTATTATTTATTAGTAACTATTCGTTCTTCAAAAATTAACTTCACAGCCTTCATTTGACTGTCTAAAATATGATCCACATTTTCCAAATTCGGGATACCACACATGATATCTTTTACGGTATGTAGTAATCCTAAACCTTTAATAATATTGCGCAAAACCACACTTGACTCTTCAATATTATCCATCTTTAAGTTGCCAGCATCCACGGCTTTGTTCAAAAGCGTTTGTAACACTTCCAAATCTTTACATTCTATCTCATCAATAAACTCTGTAAAGGCATTATCTCGAATCCAATCTAGGTTTTCGTTAATGTAGAGCATGTAATGCTTACGCATATGCTCCGCACGAAACTTCAATAATGCAAATAACGTATCCAGCAAATCGCCGTTGTATGCCTCTATCATCTTCTCTTCTTGCGAAATCAAATTAGTAGAAATATAGCACACCACATCTTTTATCAAAGCAACTTTGTCTGGATAATAGTAATACAAGTTCGCCTTGGTGATTTTTAGGTCATCCGCGATTTCATTCATCGTAGTTTTTGAAAAACCATAATGTGAAAATCGACGCAAAGCAATCTCTATTATTTCCTCTTTTCTTTTATCCATTTTATATTTTTAACTTTTGACTTTTACAAAAGAATGTTCAAAAATACAAAACGTTTAAATAGAACGTAGAATTGCATTAAAAAAATACAATCCTCTGACAAAAAGTTTTGTTTAGTAATTATAACTGCTAGGTAAACAGTTTCAAGAACTTACGTTTATCTAATTTGTATAAACGCGCAGCCCGGTATGAGACACCAGTCTGATATTCATCCAATTCTTTAAGATAACCTAAGTTGCTCATTCGCTTTCTAAAATTACGCTTATCGAGCGTCTCTCCTAGAATAGCTTCATATATTTGTTGTAATTGTGTAAGCGTAAATTTTTCTGGCAGCAATTCAAAAGGAGCTGTAGAATAGTTGAGATTTCTTTTCAGCTTTTTTAATCCCAATTTTAGGATATCATTATGGTCAAAAGCCAATTCAGGCACTTCATTCACATCAAACCATTTTGCCTGACGCATATAGTTAGTAACTGGTTTCACTTTATTTTTGACATCATCATATCGCACCAATGCCATATAAGCTACCGTCAAAATACGTCCTTCAGGATGACGCTTCAAACCAGCCATCGCGGCTAATTGCTCTAAATAAATATTTTTTAATCCGGTGTGTTCATAGGCAATACGATTGACCGCTTGCTCCATTTCCTCTTGCTTGTCCACAAAATAGCCAGGCATAGCCCACCAATCACGATACGGGTATTCATTCCTCTCATTCAATAAGACTTTCAATTTACCTTCATGAAAAGTAAATATTAAACAATCTACTGTAAAAAATGATAACATGATTTTGCCCTTATAAAAATTTATTATTTCTTAATAATTTTCTGACATATGATCAATTTAATAATCTGTAATAATCATTAAATTGTAGCCATGAGTTAATCTTTATTTATTCATAGATTTTCTTGATTAACAGCGACAAGATGAACAAAAATCAGCAAACTAGCAAAAAAATATGGATAAAAATTTAATAGTGTAAAAAATACACATTATATTCGTACGAACTTAATCTAAATTACTTTGAAAAAAATTAATCGAATTGGAGTTTTTACTTCTGGTGGTGACGCACCAGGCATGAATGCCGCAATCAGAGCGGTAGTGAGAACTGCTATTTACAACGATATCGCT
The DNA here is from genome assembly GCF_011043515.1 of Sphingobacterium sp. SGL-16. Taxonomy (NCBI): domain Bacteria; kingdom Pseudomonadati; phylum Bacteroidota; class Sphingobacteriia; order Sphingobacteriales; family Sphingobacteriaceae; genus Sphingobacterium; species Sphingobacterium sp. SGL-16. The sequence goes on from NZ_JAAKGQ010000049.1 coordinate 9,730, forward strand.
GTTACGGGTATTTATCATGGGTACCAAGGCATGATTGAAGGTTCATTTATCGAAATGAATCGTCGTTCAGTAAGTTCTATTATTCAAAAAGGTGGTACTATATTAAAATCAGCACGTTGTTTAGAATTTAAGACTAAAGAAGGAAGACAACTGGCATATAATAATCTTCAAGAGCAAGGAATAGATGCATTGGTTGCTATAGGTGGTGACGGTACATTTACGGGGGCTGACTTTTTTTCTAAAGAATACGACATTCCGGTAATGTGTATCCCAGGTACTATTGACAATGATTTGTACGGTACAGATTATACATTGGGATACGATACAGCCAATAATACCGTTATCGAAGCTATTGACAAAATCCGAGATACAGCTTCTTCACATAGCCGTGTTTTCTTTGTAGAGGTAATGGGAAGAGATTCTGGATGTATTGCCTTGAATGCAGGTATTGGTGGCGGAGCAGAAGCTATTTTGTTACCTGAATTGAATTCGGGTATTGACAGCTTGATTGAAGAGTTGGAATTTGCCGAATCACGCAAAAAAACTTCGATGATTGTCATCATTGCAGAAGGTGATAAAAATGGTGGAGCATACAATGTAGCTAAAATTGTCAAAGAAAAAATTAACCATCTTGATATAAAAGTTAGTATATTAGGACATTTGCAACGTGGAGGCGCTCCAAGTAGCTTCGACAGAGTACTTGCTACGCGAATGGGTTATAACGCAGTAAATGAGCTTATCAAAGGCAATACACGTGGTACTTTAGGAATTCGTGGCAACCAAATAATAATAACTCCACTAGAAGAAGCGTTAAACAATAAAGAGTTCAAGTTGGACGAGGAATTGTTAGAGATTGCAAACGTAATGAACAAATAATATTCCATATGATATTAGTAATTTTCACTGGATCGAGATATGCTGATTGGCGCCTAGCTGAAAAAGGAAGACTGCTACATGGTTTTCGCACAGCAGGAATCAACTCGTATATTCAGGATGAAAATTTTATCAATCAATTGTTGAATAAGAACACCGATCTGCTATATAATGCAGAGCGCGTGAAAAAGATTTTCTTTTTCGGTGCCGGAGCATCTTCTAAAGAACGTCAGCAAAAAATTGAACGTGTATTTTCGACTTTCTTCAAAAATGCAAAAGTAAAAGTAGCGCACGATTTGGATGCTTCTGCCCTATCGACTTTTGGAGATGAAAAAGGAATTGTTGCTATAATAGGATCAGGTTCTAACGCCGCATATTATACAGGAAAGAAAATTATTCCGAATAATTATGGTTTAGGCTATATTTTAGCGGATGAAGGATCGACAAACTGGATTGCACAGCAGGTACTTCGCGATTATTTGACTGATGCCATGCCAAATGGTTTTCGCGAAAAGTTAGATGAAAAATACAATTTGGATAGAAAATATATTTTGGAAAAATTATATAATAATCCAAACCCAAATATATTTCTTACTTCATTTGCAGATTTCTTCTACGAAAATCGTTTCGAACCATATTTAACAAATATCATTAAAAAAGGTCTTGATCTATTTATCACTACCTATATTCTACCTTTGCTCGATCAATATCCAGACTCCCCTATAAGTTTGACTGGATCCGTAGCACATAATTATCAAGATTGGTTGATGGAATATGCAAAGGAATATCATTTGAATATCCAAACTATAAATAAAGAACCTATTCAAAATCTAATAAAATATTACATTAATAAAAATTAAGAAAATGAAAATTGGAATTAACGGATTTGGCCGTATTGGTCGTTTAGCTTTCAGAGCTGCTGTGAATCGTGCTGATATCGAAATCGTAGGTATCAACGATTTAGTAGAACCAGATTACATGGCTTACATGTTAAAATATGATTCTACGCACGGTAAATTTGATGGCACTGTAGAGGTGAAAGATGGCAACTTAGTAGTAAACGGTAAAACTATCCGTGTAACTGCTGAGAAAGATCCTGCAAACTTGAAGTGGAACGAAGTTGGTGCTGACGTTGTTATCGAATCAACAGGTTTATTCTTAACTCAAGAAACTGCTCAAAAACATATCGACGCTGGTGCGAAAAAAGTTATCATGTCAGCTCCTGCTAAAGATGACACACCTACTTTCGTAATGGGTGTAAACCACAAAGAATTAACTGCAGATCAAAATATCGTTTCTAACGCATCTTGTACTACAAACTGTTTAGCTCCTATTGCTAAAGTATTACATGATAAATTCGGTATCGTTGAAGGTTTGATGACTACTGTTCACGCGGTGACTGCTACTCAAAAAACTGTTGACGGTCCTTCAGTGAAAGACTGGAGAGGTGGACGTGGTGCTTACCAAAACATCATCCCTTCATCTACAGGTGCTGCTAAAGCAGTAGGTTTAGTATTGCCTTCTTTGAAAGGTAAATTAACTGGTATGTCTTTCCGCGTTCCTACAGCTGACGTTTCTGTTGTTGACTTAACAGTACGTTTAGATAAAGGTGCTTCTTACGAAGATGTTAAAAACGCAATGAAAGAAGCTTCAGAAGGTGAATTGAAAGGTATCTTGGGTTACACTGAGGATGAAGTTGTTTCAACTGACTTCTTAGGTGACGCACGTACTTCCATCTTCGATGCTAAAGCTGGTATCTCATTGAACGATAACTTCGTGAAAGTTGTATCTTGGTACGATAACGAATGGGGTTATTCAAACAAAATCATTGATTTAGCTCAAGAAGTAGGTAAATTCATTTAATAATTTACCCTATTACTCATAGAAAAAGCATCTGAAATCAGATGCTTTTTCATTAACACTCATTTTAAGTTAATAATCTATTGGTATAATCTATTCACATATAACAAATTTATGTAAATAGCATCATCCCAATTATACCTAATCATCGGTATTTTAACGACTTACAAACTTAAACGTATCCCGAAGGAAAACCAACGCTTAGGCATCAATACCGCGCCTGATTCTTGATAAGAAGCATTCGCTATATTGGTCACATCACCATAGATATTCCAATGATGTATTGTATAACCTAATCTTACATCAGACACAAAATAAGGTTTGTTCAATTCTCTTTTGATCCAGCGATTCCCAGTGCTAAACTCCCAATTGCGTGCATTGTATAGTATTCTCAGCAAAGCTTGATGCTTGAGACTTTCTAATACGTATTTTGATATTATTCCTGTTTGGTAAGACAAATCTTCTGGAGAAAGGTAATTATACCCCAAGACATATTTTAAGCTTCTGTCAAAACCAATCACATATACTCGACTTAAAGATGCACTTACACCATGCATTTTATTATTACCTAAATTTAAAGGCTGATAAGGAATTTTACTTATTTCCGTTGGATCAGTCACATTTCCTGCGTTTTTGGTCCAATCTACAAAGTCATTAATATCTCTATAGAAATAGCGTATTTCTAATTGCGTTCCGCCTATTTTTCCTTGCAAGGAAGTTTCGTATTGCCAGGCATATTCGGATTTCAAATCAGGATTACCCACATTAGCGGGTTGCTTCAAATATAAATCTGTAAAAGATGGAATGCGTTGACTTTTGCCTACATTAAGGTTAAGTTTCCATTTCGGGATAAATTGGTAGCCCACATCAACTCCAGGATAAACTTCCCAACCGTATTTACTATTGTAATTACTATAAGCTCCTACATGCAAAGTCAACTTTGACAATAATTCTGTTCTATATTCTAGATAAGAACCAAAATTCTCGCGCGTATGGTTACCTAGATTATTACTTTTCACATCTTCATCACGTAATTCCAATCCCAATCCAAATTGACCAAGTGAAGTTGTCAATCTACTGTTTAACTCCAATGATAGCGCATTATTTTTATGTTCAGAACGCGCTTTACTCAAATCATTTCTATAATAGCGATAGTCATCCGAATTATAGCGGTTTGAAATACGTGGACTTATGTAGAATTTCTCACCAAAATAGTGTTTGGTAGAAAAATGAGCAAAAGCTGTTCTGACTATTTCGTAAGATTCCTTGTCACCAGGTGCAGCATAATATCCATTTGCTCCAAATTCATTGTCAATATATCCCGCTGACCAATCTAAAGAGTTGCTTGCATTAAGATTATACGCTCCTTGATAATATAAACGCATATCTTCTGTAGCACTATTGTAACGTTGTCCATTAGTTTTATTTGTAGATAATGAAATAAGATTTTGAAAATCCTTATTTCCTAATTGTGCTACCACTTGAGCACCTCCACCCCAATATTTACCTGAACCATCGCCTTCTTCTTTATTTTCCAATGAAGAGCCTCCTTGCAGGTGAACAGTTAAGGAATTTTTAGCAAAAGATTTTGTAACGATATTGATTGCTCCTGTTAAAGCATTGACTCCATACACACGAGCCATTGGTCCACGAAGCACTTCTATACGTTCTATTGCGTCTAATGCCACCGGAATATTCATCGTATGATGTCCAGTTTGCGGATCAGAAATTTTCACACCATTTAGTAATATCAAGGCCTGCTCGAATGTTCCTCCATCAATACTAATATCCGCTTGGGTACCAAAAGGACCGCGCTGACGTACATCCACCCCATTGATAAAAGCCAAGACTTCACTAATAGATTTTACGGGCATCTGAGAGATATCTTGGGCGGTAATAATTTCAATATTTTTATTGCGTTCTGCAAATGGAATTTGGAAACGATTCTCAGAAATAACTACTTCGGAGATAGAATCCTTTCGCAAGGTATTGTCAGTTTGTGCATACATACAGTTCGTACAAATAATCCCAGCAATAGAAAACAACATTTTATTTGAATACATAGAGCTAATAATTTTTAAAGTCCTGCAAATGTGGTATCTTTTCATCATATTAAAATAGTCCAGTTTAAAAACAATGAATAGTCCAGTTTTACAAAATATCTTAGCTTATATAAAGATTAATAAAATGGAAGCTACTGCCATTTATTTACAAATCGCACAAGGCTTAATTAATGCCATACAAACAAAAGCTGTTAAAACTGGAGATAAATTACCAGGTACCAGAACTTTAAGCGAAAAACTATATCTCCATCGCAAAACAGTTGTGGCCGCATATGACGAACTAGTCGCCCAAGGTTGGATTGATATTATACCTCAAATAGGTGCTTTTGTGTCTAACAAAAAAATTAAAACTACTTCCATACAGCTTACGGAGAAGGCTTTTAATTCAATTAAAACTCCTTATGAAGTAATGGAAAATTATATACTGGATTCACCTTACATTCCAATTGCAACAGATTTATATTTTACAGATGGAACAGGAGATTTTAGGTTATTGGATTTTAAAATTTTGACTCAAATTTTCAATGCGCTAACAAAAAAGAAAACCACAGCTCGCGCTATTAATAAGAATTTTCATGTACAAAATATGAATTTAAAGCAACAATTCCTAAATTATTTGTATATCACCAAAAGATTTACAATTCCAGAAAATCAGCTACTAATCTTCCAAAATAATCAAATTGCTTTTCAAAGTATTTTACAAACTCTCTTTCGTCCAAATGATACTGTCATCGTAACTGAGATTGGGCATTTTGAAACCAATATGAAATTAAAACATGCCCAAGTTAATCTAATTACTGTTATTACAAATCAAGATGGAATAGATCTACAACATTTTAAGTCAATACTTAATAAACAAAAAATACGAGCCCTCTATATTCAAACAAATCAGCTTTATCCTACTACTATATCTTTGACAGAAGAAAATAAAAAGCAATTAATAGAATTAGCATATGAACATCAGTTCATCATCATTGAAGATGATAATGGGACTGATTTTGTATACCATAAAAATCAAATTTCTACGCTAAAAAATCTTGACAGCAAAGGTTCTGTCGTTTATGTGAATTCGCTCAAAGACCTATTCCCTCATCCATACGATTTAGCCTATATTATTGTACCCGAAAATCTAATCCTAGAATTATCCAAAGCGCAAAATATATGGCAGTCAACTGCTATGTATCTTATAGAAGAAACTCTTGCAGAATATATAAATGAAGGATTATTATTACGGCAGTTGCAAAAACAAACTAAGATTTACCAAAAAAGAAGAGATTATTTTGCCTCCATCTTAGATCAGCATTTCGAACAAAGTATCCATTTTGAAAAACCTGAAATTGGATTAGGATTTTGGATTCAATTAAATAAGCGAATTTCTTTGCTTGCCATTGCCAATCTTTTGCGAGCAAAAAATCTCACGCTTCCAAATTATCTGCTTTATCAAAATAGAGATTTAACAGCACTTCGATTAGGCTTCGCGCACCTAAATGAACAAGAAGCCGAAGAAGCGACGACATTATTAAGTAAAGGTATTTATGAGTATATGTATAATTAAAACCTTCTTACGTATTTATATCACTTAGATGAAAAATACAGAAGTGCCTGGCAAGTAGCTAATTAAAATAAAAAAGAGGAAAGTTTTTTTTTGCAGCTTCCCTCTTTCTCAATGTAATTTGATTAAATATTTTATTTTCCTTCTAAAGCAGACAAAAATTGAGCTCTATAAGAAGCATCCTTCTCGCCGATTTCGAAAGAGCGTTTGTATAAATCCAATGTAACAAACACTTCGGCAGGTTCTCCGATCGAATTGTCAAAGAATAATTTAAAGCTATAAGTCGATTTTTTGGTTAAATCTACTTCAATAGTATTAGATGAAAATACTGTAGGTTCTATTACTGCACTTGAAAAAGCGCCTGAAGATTGACTTCCGAATATTGTAGCTAAAGATTTTACCAAAGCATCTGATTCAGCGCCGATAGACGATAATTTTAGAGCTCCTCTTACAAAACCATCTTCAACAGGTCTTCCTTGACCATTTACACCTGGCTTGATATTCTTCAATACTTCCACTTGCAGACCAACAGTATCTTGTTCGAATACAGATTTTGCAACATAGATGTGCGAAGAATCCGTTTGTGACTCATCTACAATTCTCAAGAACAATTGCTGTTTTACAGCAGTCTTATCGTTGGTAAACTTTTCCAAAGACGGACCTGTTGCACTTTGTGACGAATTCGTCGAATTTCCGCAACTTGCGAATAGTAATGCCGCCAATACTCCTGCTGACAATGTGGTTTTTATAGCTTTCATAATACTTACTTTACTAATTAAAGCATTCAAATTACGATAAAGTTTTATTTAATTAAAGCATTATACAAAATTTCGACTGGATGGAAGGATTTACGCGCCGCACCATCTTTGATTTGATGACGACAAGATGTTCCCGCTGCCGCAATAATCGTATCCTCTTTAGCAGATCGTACCGCTGGCAATAACACCAATTCCGCTACTTTCATAGAAATATCGTAATGCTCCTTTTCGTAACCAAAAGATCCTGCCATACCACAACAGCCCGATGGAATTACCTCAACCGTATAATTTGCAGGGAATGAAAGAACTTTTTCTGTAAATCCAACCAAGTGAAAGGCTTTTTGGTAACAGTGACCATGTAATTTGATATGTTGTTTTTCTGCTGAAAATTGTTCTGGATGAATATTTCCTTTGTCTATTTCTTGAGCTAAAAATTCATCAACCATCAAAGCATTTGCGGCAATCTTTTGCGCATCAGCTTTTAAGTCCGCATCCACCAATGTCAAATATTCATCTCGGAAAGTAATAATTGCCGAAGGCTCAATACCCAATAAAGGTGTTTCAGCTGAAATTTTATCTTTTAGCATAGATACATTGGCATTTGCCAATTTCTTCGCTTCTTTGACAAATCCTTTAGATAAATAAGTTCTACCACTTTCTTTATGTGGCGCAAACAACACTTCATAACCTAAAGCAGTCAGTAATTTATAAGCAGTCTGTCCAATGCTTGTATCATTATAATCCGTAAACTCATCACAGAAAAGGTATACTTTACGTTTTGAAATCGGTGTATTTTGCTTTTTCAACCATTGTTTCAAGGTTGTACCTGACACTTCTGGTAATGACCTATCAGGCGCAAAACCAACAACTTGCTTGATAAGACTTGAAGTAAATTTATTTTGCGAAAAGAAGTTATAAAGTGGAGCTACTAAAGAACCTAACTGCTGAGATTTGGTGAAATTAGCAATCACTTTCGAACGGAATGGAGCACCATTCGCATCATAATAATGTTGCAAAAATTCCGCTTTCATCTTGGCCACATCCACACTAGATGGACATTCAGTTTTACAGCCTTTACAGCTTAAACATAAATCCATCACTTCTTTGATTTCCTCGTGATCGAAACGATTTTGTTTAGTTGAATTCGTTAAGAATTGACGCAACATATTTGCTCTTGCGCGTGTCGTATCCTTTTCATTGCGTGTAGCCATGAATGAAGGACACATAGTTCCACCACTAATTTCTGTCTTTCGACAGTCTCCCGAACCCGAACATTTTTCCGCTAAACGAAGAATGCTTTCATCTTTCGTAAAATCAAAATAGGTTTTGATTTCTTTGCCATCAACGACCTTGTCATAGCGCAGGGACGTATCCATAGGTGGCGTGTTAACGATTTTATTGGCATTAAAAATACCTTTTGGATCGAAGATATTTTTTACGTCTTGTAATAAAGCATAAACTTTATCACCCAAAACTTTACCAATAAATTCTCCTCTCAAACGTCCATCACCGTGCTCACCACTCAATGAACCATTATATTTCAATACCAAATCTGTTGTTCTTTCCAGAATCGAACGGAACTGTCGACGACCTTCTGAAGATTTAAGATTTACGAATGGTTCAATATGCAGCTCTCCCGCTCCAGCGTGTGCATAATACGAGGCATGAACACCCTCATCTTTTAATAGCTTTTGCACATCAGCAATATAAGCTGGCAAGTCTACAGGTGAAACTGCACAGTCTTCAATTAGATTAACGGGCTGCTCATCACCTGGAAGATTACGAATCAAACCAAGTCCCGCTTTACGTACATCCCAAACCAAATTCGTTTGTTTTGGACCTAAAATTAATGGATACGCATAACCTAAACCTTTTGCTTGTAATTCCTGCTTTAAAGCTTCCGCACGACGAACAATCTCATCTTCGTTATCCGCTCTAAATTCAACTATTAATAATGCTTTCGGATCTCCTTGGATGAAAAAACGATTGTATTGGTAAGTTGGATGTCCTACCGTAAAATCCAAAATGTATTTATCAACCAACTCTGAAGCTTCAGGATTATGCGACAAAGCAACAACGTTACCATGCATACATTCAACCATGTCTGCAAAGTGAACACACAATAAACCAATTTCTTTTGGAGGAAGTGGACGCAATTTGATTTTTGCTTCAGTCACTATACCGATAGTACCTTCAGAACCTGCCAATAGATTACACAAGTTGAAAGGTTTAGTATTATCTACTAAATAATCCAAGGCATAACCTGTATTCCGACGCGTTATATCTTTTTTCGGATAGCCTGAATTAATAATTTCTATGTTTTCTTGATTGCTTATAATATCATTCAGCTGACGATAAATTTCACCTTCACGATCTTTTTGAGAAAGCTTTGCAAAATATTCCTGAGGATTTAATTCTTTGAATACAACCTCAGTACCATCATTCAACAGAACACTTGCTTCCAATAGATTTTCACGCGTATCTCCCCAAACAATTGAGTGTAATCCCGAAGAATTGTTACCAATCATACCGCCCACCATCGCTCTACTTGCTGTAGACGTTTCGGGACCAAACATGAGTCCATATGCCCTCAGATACGCATTCAAATCGTCCCGAATGACACCTGGTTGAACACGTGCCCACTGTTCTTGCTCATTTACCTCTAAAATTTTATTGAAAAACTTAGATACATCAACGATAATACCTTTTCCCACAACCTGTCCTGCCAAAGAAGTTCCCGCTGTACGTGGTATCAAAGTAATTTGATTAGTATTCGCAAAATCAATTAACTTGTTTAGATCCGACTTTGTATAAGGAATAGCAACAGCTAGAGGTTTTTCTTGATATACAGAGGCATCCGTAGAATAAGCTACTAAGATGGTTTGATGTTTTGGATTGTTTTCTTGAAAATATAACTCTCCATCTAATTCAGTATTCAGTTTTTCTAAAGATAGTAACATACTTCGTATAAAAAATGAGCAATAACATAACAAATCTACGTAAAGTATGTTATTTTTGATAATATATACATCTATTTATTTTATGTTTTTTCGTGTTTATTTTTAAATAACGCACAAAAACGCAAATCAATTATAAAAAGTATTTGTCGAATTTCAATACACCATATGAATTAAACTGAATTTAATTCTATAATATTATTTAAATTTTGAATTATGTTCTGAAATTTTGTAATTTTGCAGAATTATGGGAAAATTAGAAGTTTCATTAGATCATATTGATTATCAGATATTACGCATTATGCAAAATAATGCTAGAACTAATAATGCAGATATAGCCCGCGAATTAGGAATGGCTCCTTCGGCTATTTTGGAACGCGTTAAGAAATTAGAGCAAAAAGAAGTGATTTTACAATACAATGCCAAGATCAACCCTGTGGCTTTAGACCAAAATTTACTTTCTTTTATATTTATTAAAACATCTGATATCATAGGCGAGCAAGGTGTCGCCTATTTATTAGCTGAAATACCTGAAGTGCAAGAAGTGCATGATATCGCAGGAGACGATGGTTATTTAATTAAAGTACGCACAAATGATGCTGCAGGTTTAGTAGACTTGATGCGCAACACATTGGGAAAAATAGAAGGTATCATCTCTACCCGTACAACTATCGTTTTAGAAACTGTAAAAGAAGAACAAAAATTAGTTATTCCAACACAAACAGCATAATGGAAGAAAATAAAGCATCCTTAGCCAAAATTATAGTAGCCTATCTGATTGTATATATCGTTTGGGGATCTACCTTTTTCTTTATTGAGGAGGCTTTGCGATCTTTCACACCTTTTGTATTAGGATCCATTCGATTCATAATCGCAGGTTCGTTATTGATGGGCTATTGCAAATTGCGTGGGTATAAGATTTTTAACAAAGCAGATGTAAAACAAGCTGTATTTGTTGGTTTTTTATTACTATTTGTGGATATGGCTGCCATCATTTGGTCCGAGCAATATATTTCAAGCGGTATTGTATCCATATTATCGGCTGCAACGGCTATTTGGTTTATTATTCTGGATAAGCCCAAGTGGAAAGAAAACTTTTCGAGCATCCCTACCCTTTTGGGATTATTTTTTGGTTTCGCAGGTGTGGTGATGCTATTCGCAGAACAACTAATAACGAATGAAATCCCACAAGAAGAGCGTTCTCAAAATCTTACAGCCATGCTGGTATTGACATGCGGAACTATTGGATGGACCATAGGATCATTGTATTCGAAATATAATCAAAAACCTAAATCAGTAGATAAGGAAAAGAAAAAGGAAGCTTCCTTAAATGTAATGGTCAAAACAGCTTGGCAAATGGTCACTGCTGGTTTTGCTTTCACAATAGTCGCTTTGTTAACTGGAGAATATAGTCGCTTTGATTATACACAGGTTCACGTAGCAGATTGGGGTGCTATGCTTTATTTGGTGCTGATGGGTTCCATATTAGCATTCAGTTCATATATCTGGTTATTGCAAGTTCGGCCTGCCACAGAAGTGAGTACATATGCCTATGTCAATCCTATAGTAGCGTTATTATTGGTTCATTTCTTTACAGACCATCAGGTAACGGTATTACAGATTGCTGGATTGGCAATTGTATTAATTTCCGTCCTCTTAATGAATTGGAACTTATACAAAGACAACAGAACCATACGTGCGATACGTTACCGTAAGAAACTCAAAAAATTACGAAACATGGCACCAAAGAGCAGTATACCGCGCATTGTAGAAGTTGCAGACTTCCAACGAAAACAAAAAGAAAAAGCGGCAAAAAAAGATAGAGAGAAAGAAAAGAGCAATTCATAAGAATTGCTCTTTTCTCTTATGTAAATTTCTTCATAAAGTGCAAAATCAATAATTAATATTTCTCTATATTGTGTTAATTTTATTTGATTTACCAAATAGCCAATTCTTTAAACAATTATATTCTGCACTGAATTTAGACATAATTCTTATGCAACATACAATGGACAGAATTCAGAGGGCATTACTCAAAAAAAAAAAAAAATAATGACAAGTAATCTTAAAATACAACTTAAACCAACAAGAATAATTGACTTACCTATATTGTTTCAATTTCAACTTGATGAGGAAAGTGGATATTTAGCCGCATTTATGCCCGAGGATGTCACAGATGAAGAAGCATATTTAAGCAAATACACTAAATTACTAAGTAATTCAACTGTAAATCATCAAACCATTTGGTTTGAAAACAATATTGTAGGAAGTGTTTCTAAATTTATAATTCATGAAGACAACGAAATTACCTATTGGATAGATAAAAAGTACTGGGGAAAAGGTATTGCTACTCATGCACTAAAATTATTTTTAGCATCGGAAATAGAAAGACCAATTTTCGGAAGAGTGGTTTTTGACAATTTCAGGTCGCAAAAAGTATTAGAAAAATGCGGATTCTTAAAAGTTGGTAGTGACAGAGGATTTGCTAATGCTAGACAAAAATAAATTGAAGAATTTATTTACAAAATAGTTTGACATATAATCATAACCTTTTTGATCGAATACCTAAAGGACTTTAAAAATAAATGTTACAACTGAATTTTAAAAAGATCTATCTAAACTTAATAAAAGCATAATTATTGTGTCCAAATATTTATTATATTGAATAACAATCATAAGGTTTACCTATTGAAATTAATCTATAAAAAGCTACTTAGTTTGAGTAATTTTGTTTGACTAAGCGAGGAAGAGTAAGAGTATGTACATAATTTTTGACACCGAGACCACGGGGTTACCGAAACGTTGGGACGCGCCTATCACAGACACAGACAATTGGCCAAGATGTATTCAGATTGCATGGCAGCTACATGATGCTATGGGGAATCTGATCGAACATCAGGATTATTTGATCAAACCTGATGGCTTCAACATTCCATTTGACTCGGAAAAAGTACACGGTATTTCGACAGAATTAGCGACGGAACAAGGTGTACCTTTGCAAGATGTGTTGGTTAAGTTCAATGAAGCACTAGCCAAAGCGAAGTTTGTTGTAGGTCAGAATATTGGTTTCGATATTAACATTATGGGCTGTGAGTTATACCGTTACGGTGTAGACTCTCCTATGGCAAGTATGCCTGTATTGGATACCTGTACCGAAGTTACTGCCGATCTATTAAAATTGCCAGGAGGACGTGGTGGAAGATACAAACTACCTAACTTGACCGAACTTCACTCCTACTTATTTGGAGTTCCTTTTGCCGAAGCGCACAATGCAACAGCCGATGTGGAAGCAACCACACGCTGTTTCTTTGAGTTAGTACGTCGTGAAGTTTTTACTCCAGAAGAACTTCAAGTAGATACAGGTTACTTCGTTGATTTCAAACAACATAATCCGTCTGTAATTCCTACGGTTGGATTAAAACATATCAACTTAAAAGCAGCTTCGGATGCAATACGTAGCCGTGACCAATCTTATTCTGTTGTCGAAGTTGATTCCGAGAAATTAGAGGCACTTGAGCATGCTGCTTTTGCACATTTGCACAACCATTCACAGTTTTCCGTCTTACAATCTACCATTTCTATTGGTGATTTAGTTTCTGCTGCCGCAAAATATAATATGCCAGCAGTTGCCATGACCGATCATGGTAATATGATGGGTGCGTTTCACTTTGTGAGCAAAGTTTTAGGACATAACAAAGAGATTGAAGCGAAAAATAAAGAGGCTATTGAATCAGGAGAAGAACCAACAAGCCAAATCATTAAGCCTATTGTAGGTTGTGAATTTTACATATGTGACGATCGTAAAGATAAAACCCGCAAAGACAATGGCTATCAAGTTGTTTTCTTAGCAAAAAATAAAGCCGGTTATCACAATTTAGCCAAAATGGCTTCTATCGCTTATACAGAAGGTTTTTATTATGTACCTCGTATTGATAAATCTGTAGTAGAGCAATACAAGGAAAACTTAATTGTTCTGTCAGGTAACTTGCAAGGAGAGATCCCTAATAAGGTATTAAATATAGGTGAGAATCAAGCGGAAGAAGCGCTTCTGTGGTGGAAAGAACAGTTTGGCGATGATTTTTATATGGAAATCATGCGTCATGGTCAAGAAGACGAGAACCGTGTCAATGAAACCTTAATTTCTTTGGCTAATAAGCACAATGTTAAGCTTATTGCGACCAACAATACCTACTACGTCAACAAAGCGGATGCCCACGCGCACGATATTTTATTGTGTGTAAAAGATGGCGAAAAGCTATCAACCCCTGTTGGACGTGGTCGTGGCTTCCGTTTCGGAATGCCGAACCAAGAGTATTATTTCAAATCTGCCGAAGAGATGAAAAAGGCATTTGTGGATTTACCAGATGCTATTATCAATATTCAGGAGGTTTTAGATAAAATTGAGATTTATTCGCTAAACCGTGATGTCTTGCTTCCGAAATTCGAAATTCCAGAAGAATTTCAACACCCAGATGATGAATTGGACGGCGGAAAACGTGGCGAAAATGCTTTTTTACGTCACTTAACTTATGAAGGTGCGAAAAGAAGATACAAAGAGCTAACTGAAGAAGTTGTAGAACGACTTGATTTCGAATTAGCGACAATTGAACGTACTGGATACCCAGGTTATTTCTTAATTGTACAAGATTTTATTGCGGCAGCGCGAAATATGGGTGTATCCGTTGGTCCAGGTCGTGGTTCGGCAGCGGGTTCGGCAGTAGCCTATTGTTTGGGAATTACCAATTTGGATCCTATCATGTACGACCTCCTTTTTGAGCGTTTCTTGAATCCTGACCGTGTGTCCATGCCCGATATTGATATTGACTTTGATGATGAAGGTCGTGGTCGCGTAATGCAGTATGTAATTGATAAATATGGTGCTTCGCAAGTAGCCCAAATCATTACTTACGGTACGATGGCGGCAAAATCATCTATCAAGGATACAGGCCGTGTATTGGATTTACCTTTGGCAGATACCAACGAAATTGCGAAGCTAATTCCAAATTTGAAGTTGAGCAAAATCTTCAATATGGACGAAAAAGCATTGAAAGATGTGCTTCGTGCAGAAGAATTTGAAGCTGTCAATAAATTAAAAT
This sequence comes from Sphingobacterium sp. SGL-16, assembly GCF_011043515.1. Lineage (NCBI taxonomy): Bacteria > Pseudomonadati > Bacteroidota > Sphingobacteriia > Sphingobacteriales > Sphingobacteriaceae > Sphingobacterium > Sphingobacterium sp. SGL-16. The sequence continues at coordinate 24,889 of NZ_JAAKGQ010000049.1, forward strand.
CCATTGCGGATGGTGCTGGTTTAGAAGCTGAGACAATAAAACAAGCAAGGGTGCTTGAAGGATCGATGCGTAATACAGGTATTCACGCCTGTGGAGTAATCATTACACCAGATGATATCACGAATTTTGTTCCTGTTTCCTTAGCAAAAGATTCCGACTTATATGTTACGCAGTTTGACAACTCGGTTGTAGAAAGTGCTGGTTTATTAAAAATGGACTTCTTGGGGTTAAAAACATTGACCCTGATAAAAGATACTGTAGCCAACGTTCGTTTAAGACATGGTATAGAATTAGATCCAGACAACTTCCCTATCGACGACGAACTGACTTACGAGCTTTTCCAACGTGGTGAAACCATCGGGGTATTCCAATACGAATCTCCGGGTATGCAGAAATACATGAAGGAACTGAAGCCCACAGTTTTCGCCGATTTGATTGCCATGAACGCCTTGTATCGGCCAGGCCCAATGGAATATATTCCTTCATTTATTAAGCGTAAACATGGAATTGAACCTATTACTTATGACTTGGATGCTTGTGAGGAGTACCTGAAAGAAACTTACGGTATTACCGTATACCAAGAGCAGGTAATGCTTTTATCCCAAAAATTGGCGGGATTCTCCAAAGGTGATGCCGACGTTTTGCGTAAGGCAATGGGTAAAAAGCAAAAGGCTGTCCTGGACAAAATGAAGCCTAAATTTGTCAACCAAGCAGCGGAAAAAGGCCACAATCCAAAAGTGTTAGAAAAGATTTGGACTGACTGGGAAGCTTTTGCGAGTTACGCTTTCAACAAATCCCACTCCACGTGTTATGCTTGGGTAGCATACCAAACGGCTTATTTAAAAGCACACTATCCAGCAGAATATATGGCGGCTGTTCTTTCCAACAACATGAACGATATCAAACAGGTAACGTTCTTTATGGAGGAATGTAAACGCATGGGATTAACGGTATTGGGACCTGATGTCAACGAATCGCACTATAAATTTACTGTAAATGAAAGCGGTGCGATCCGTTTCGGTATTGGAGCGGTCAAAGGTGTTGGAGCTGGAGCTGTGGACACCATCGTTCAAACACGCGAAGAAAGTCCTTATAAGTCTATCTTCGACTTTGCTAAACGTATCGACTTACGTGCTGCGAATAAAAAAGCATTTGAATCCTTAGCATATGCGGGTGGATTTGACGGTTTTACGGATACACATCGTGCGCAATACTTCTTTAAGGATGGTGACAATACAACAGGTATCGAGAAAGCGATTAAATTTGCCCAAAGATTTAAAGAGAACGAAAATTCAGCACAAGCCTCACTCTTCGGAGGTGGAGCTGCCACCGCTTTACCAGAACCCGTCTTAGCTCCTTGTCAACCTTGGGGATTAATTGAAAAATTGAAATACGAGAAAGATGTGATAGGAATTTACTTGACCTCTCACCCACTCGACAACTATAAATTTGAAATTGAACACTTCTGCCACAACAAAGTATCGGAGCTACAACTTATTAATAAAGTAAAAGCTTCAGAAGTAGAAGAAGAAGTGCTGTTGGAATTTAATAAAATCAAGAACAAAGAAATCATCATTGGCGGCATTATTGCCAATGTAGCGCATAGAGTCTCAAAAGCGGGTAAGCCCTTCGGTTCTTTCATTATTGAAGATTACTCAGATTCCTACGATATTGCAATTTTTGGTGAAGATTACGTCAAGTTCAAAAGCTACTTAGAAGATGGTTATTTTGTACAAATCCGTGGATTAGTGCAAGAAAGATTCCGACAAGTTGGTAATTGGGGTTTTGAACTGAAAAGCATTCAGTTGCTTTCAGAACTACGCGACAAATTCGCGAAGAATTTTACCATTCAAATCGCATTACATCAATTAAATGACGAAATGATTTACAAGATCCATGATTTGGTAGAGTCTACGGTGGTTGAAGGCGAAGTGGCCAATTGCTCATTAAAATTCATGGTTGTAGATGTCAAAGACAATATTGCGGTAGAAATGCCAGCAAAGTCTACGAAGATAAAAATCACGAATGAATTACTTGAAACTATTGAGAAAATGGAAGGTGTAAAGTATAAATTAAATTGATAGGGTATAGATATTATTACATTTGAATTACGATATATATTCCCTTCAAATAGCTATATTTGTTTTGAATAAATTTAAATAGAGTATTATTATGGCATTAGAAATTACAGATAGCAACTTCGAAGAGCTTGTATTAAAAGCAGATAAACCAGTGTTGATCGATTTTTGGGCAGAATGGTGTGGTCCATGTCGTATGGTTGGTCCTGTGGTTGACGAAATTGCTAACGAATACGAAGGTAAAGCTGTTGTTGGTAAAGTAAACGTAGACAACAACCCAGATATTTCAGTTCGTTTTGGTATCAGAAATATCCCTGCTTTATTATTCTTCAAAAACGGTGAAATTGTTGACAAACAAATTGGCGCAGTGCCTAAATCTGTTTTAACGGAAAAATTAGAAAAACAATTGTAATCAATATAGTTTGATACAAAAAATAAAGGGATTCAATA